>NZ_JBFTZS010000302.1:0-5721 GCF_056406675.1 Caulobacter sp. P1_B12_2
GCTCAGCACCACCTGGGTCAGGACCAACAGCTTGCCCACCGAACCCTCGCCGAGGGTCAGCACGCCGATCAGGGCCGGGACGATGGCCAGGCCCCGGGTGATCAGCCGCCGCTGCCAGCAGGGTATCTTGAGGTTCAGGAAGCCCTCCAGGATCACCTGGCCGGCGATGGTGCCGGTGAAGGTCGAGCTCTGGCCAGAGGCGAACAGGGCGATCCCGAACAGCAGTCCGGCCACGGCCGCGCCGGTCAGGGGCTCGAGCAGGCGGTGGGCCTCCTCGATGCCGGCCACCGCGGTGTTACCCGTGCGATGAAAGGCCGAGGCCGCCAGGATCAGGATGGCGGCGTTGATGAACAGGGCCACGGCCAGGGAGGCCACGGTGTCCAGCGTCGCCAGCTTCAGGGCGGAGCGTTTGGATGTTTCGTCGGGAGCCACCACCCGGGTCTGGACGATCGCCGAGTGCAGATAGAGGTTATGCGGCATGATCGTCGCGCCGACGATGCCGATGGCCAGGTACAGAGCGTTGCCTTGCTTCAGCGCGTCCAACGAGGGGACCAGGCCCCGCGCCACCTCGCCGGCGTCGGGCTTGATCAGGATCAGCTGCGCCAGGAAGCAGATGCCGATGGTGGCGACCAGGCCCAGGATGATCGCCTCCAGCTGGCGGAAGCCCTTGCCCTTCAGGCCCAGCACGATGACCGTGTCCAGCGCGGTCAGCAGCACCCCGACCCATAGCGGTATGCCCAGCAGCAGCTTGAAGGCCAAGGCGCTGCCCAGCACCTCAGCGATGTCGCAGGCGATGATCGCGATCTCGGCCAGGAACCACTGAGCCTTGACCGTGCGCGGCCCGTAGCGGTCGCGCGACATCTGGGCCAGGTCGCGGCCGGTCACCAGGCCCAGCCGGAGGCTCAGGGTCTGCAGGACGATGGCCGCCAGGCTCGACAGCACCACCACGAACAGCAGGGCCGTGCCGTAGCGCGACCCGGCCTCGATGTCAGTCGCCCAGTTGCCGGGGTCCATGTAGCCGACGCTGATCAGCAGGCCCGGCCCGGCGAAGCGCAGCGCGCGCTTCCAGGGAGACAG
This sequence comes from Caulobacter sp. P1_B12_2, assembly GCF_056406675.1. NCBI lineage: Bacteria > Pseudomonadati > Pseudomonadota > Alphaproteobacteria > Caulobacterales > Caulobacteraceae > Caulobacter > Caulobacter sp. P1_B12_2. Next base: position 1,078 of record NZ_JBFTZS010000302.1, read on the forward strand.
CCCGTCCGGCACCGCCACGGCCCCGCGCACCTCGGCGGGACAGAACGGGGCGGTGGCGGTCTTGGGCAGGGAGAACATGGCGCCAAGCGTTAGCGTGGATTCGGTCCTCCCCCTATGGGGAGGTGTCGGCGAAGCCGACGGAGGGGGGAGTGATCGGAAAGCGGCCACAACCCGGATCGACGATCCTAAAACTCCCCCCGCCGATCGCTGCGCGATCGCCTCCCCCACAGGGGGAGGGCCTTTGTCCTAGACGATCTGGCTCTCGCCCTTACCCCAGTACGCATCCCGGATCAGCCGCTTGTAGAGCTTGCCGGTCGGGTGCCTCGGCAGCTCGGCCATGAAGTCGATGCGCCGGGGCGACTTCACGTGGCTGAGGTTGGCGCGGGCGAAGGCCATCAGCTCTTCGGCCAGGGCGACCTGGTCCGCCCCAGCGTCCAGGGGCTGGATCACCGCCACCACCTGCTCGCCCATCTCCTCGTGCGGGGCGCCGATCACGGCGGCGTCGGCGACCTTGGGGTGGGTGATCAGCAGGTTCTCGATCTCCTGCGGATAGATGTTCACCCCGCCCGAGATGATCATGAAGCTCTTGCGGTCGGTCAGGTAGAGGTAGCCCTCCTCGTCGACCCAGCCCACGTCGCCCAGTGTCGTCCAGCCATGCTGGTTGTAGCTTTCGGCCGTCTTGTCCGGGGCGTTGTGGTAGTTCACCGCCGGGCCGTTGGCGAAATAGACGGCGCCCTCGGTGCGGACCGGCACGGGCTCGCCGGCCTCGTCGCAGATCCGTAGCTCGCCGAGCACCGCCTGGCCGACGCTGCCCTTGTGGGCCAGCCAGTTGTCGGAATTGATCCAGCAGAAGCCGTTGCCCTCGGTGCCGGCGTAGTATTCGAAGATCACGGGCCCCCACCAGGCGATCATCTGTTCCTTGACCGGCACGGGGCAGGGGGCGGCGGCGTGGACCGCCGACCGGATCGACGACACGTCGTACTTGGCGCGAACCTCAGGCGGCAGCTTCAGCATCCGCACGAAGTGGGTCGGCACGAACTGGCCGCAGCTGACCTTGTACCGTTCGATCAGGGCCAGGGCGGCCTCGGGATCGAACTTCTCCATCACGATCACCGTGCCGCCGATCTTCTGCACGGTCATGCACCAGCGCAGCGGGGCGGCGTGATAGAGCGGGGCGGGCGAGAGATAGACGCTGTCGCCGTCGAAGCCGAACAACCCCATGGCCATCATCTGCAGGGCGTGGGGCGCGTCGATCGGCCCGCCGTTCAGCGCCGGCTTGACCCCCTTGGGCCGGCCGGTGGTGCCCGAGGAATAGAGCATGTCCGAGCCCGCCGTCTCGTCGGCGATAGGCGTTGTCGGCATCGCGACGCGGGCGGCTTCGAAATCCTCGAACGGAGCCTTGCCGCCCTCGACGCGGAACAGCCGCACGCCGGGGATCAGCGGCGCGACGGCCTGGGCCACCTCGTCCAGCGCCGGGCTGACGATCAGGACCTGGGCTCCGCAGTCCTTGACGATGTACTCGACCTCGCCCGCCGTCAGCTTGGTCGAGACGCAGGTGTAGTAGAGCCCGGCGCGCTGGGCGGCCCAGGCGATCTCGAAGAAGCGGGCGTTGTTGTCCATCAGGATGGCGATCACGTCGCCGGCGTTCAGGCCCAGCGACCGGAACAGCTGCGCCCCCTGGTTCGAGCGGGCGTCGAGCTGGGCGTAGGTCACGGTTTCGCCCGAGCCGGCCATGATGTAGGCGGGCTTGTCGGGTTGGGTCTGGGCGTGATGGAACGGATGCATCAGGCGGCGACCTCGGTCCTGGCGGCCTGACGGATCATGTCAGAGGCCTTTTCGGCGATCATGATGGTGGGGGCGTTGGTGTTGCCCGACACCAGGCGCGGCATGACCGAGGCGTCGACCACCCGCAGGCCAGTGACGCCGCGCACCCGAAGTTGGCTGTCGACCACGGCCATCGGCCCCGCGCCCATCTGGCAGGTGCCGACCGGGTGATAGATCGTCGAGCCCGAGGCGCGGGCGTATTCCAGCAGCATGGCGTCGCTGGCGAAGTCGGCGCCGGGGTTCATCTCGTGGTCGATCAGCGGCGCGATGGCCGACTGGGCGGCGATCTTGCGGGCCCAGCGCAGGCCGGCGACGGTGACCTCCTGGTCCAGCGGATCGGACAGGTAGTTGGCGAAGATCGCCGGATAGGTGGTCGGGTCGGCCGACTTGATGCGGATGTGGCCCCGGCTCTCGGGCCGCAGCTGGCACGGGGCGATGGTCAGGCCCGGCGCGCCCTCCAGCTCCATCTTCTGCTCGTTGAACAGCTTCTCCAGGTCCATCGTGGCCGGGAGGATGTGGAACTGGATGTCCGGCTCCGCGAGGTCCGGGCGCGACTTGCAGAAGGCGGCGATGTGGGCCGCCGACAGGGTCAGCAGGCCCTTGCGCTGGAACAGGTACTTCAGCGCCTCAGCCGCGAGGCGCCCGCCCTTGCTCTGTTCGTTGACCGACACCGTCCCGGCCTTCAGGCGGAAGCGCGCGCCGGTGACATAGTGGTCCTGCAGGTTCTCGCCGACGCCGGGCAGGTCGTGGACCACGGCGATGCCATGTTCAGCGAGAAGTTGGCCCGGACCGACGCCCGACAGCTGCAGCAGTTGCGGCGAGTTGATCGCCCCGCCGGCCAGGATCACCTCGACCCGCGCCTTGGCGGTGCGGACCACGCCGTTCTGGCTGAACGCGACGCCCACGGCGCGCTTGCCCTCGAACAGCACCTTGCGCGCCAGGGCGTTGGTCTCGACCTGGAGGTTCGCGCGGCCCATGGCCGGGTGCAGATAGGCCACCGCCGCCGAGCAGCGCTGGCCGTTCTTCACCGTCAGCTGGTAGTAGGCCACGCCCTCCTGCTGGGCGCCGTTGACGTCGGCGTTGCGCGGGATTCCGGCCTCGACGCAGGCCTCGACCACGGCGTCCGAGATCGGGTTGGTCTCGGTGACGTCCGAGACGTTCAGCGGGCCGCCGGTCGCGTGCCAGTCGCCGCAGTCGCCGCGCTCCTGGTGCTGGGCCTTGCGGAAATACGGATAGACGTCGTCCCAGGCCCAGCCCTCGCAGCCCAGCTGCCGCCAGCCGTCATAGTCTGCCTGTTGGCCGCGGATGTAGAGCAGGCCGTTGATCGAGGACGAGCCGCCCAGCACCTTGCCGCGCGGCCAGACGTGCGAGCGCCCGCCAGTGCCGGGGTCCGGCTCGGTGGCGTACAGCCAGTTGACCTTGGGATCCTTCAGGGTCTGGGCGTAGCCGACCGGGATATGGATCATCAGGTTCGACAGGAACTGGGAGGGGTTCTTGGTCGGCCGGTCGTCGCCTCCGGCCTCCAGCAGCAGCACCTTGTGCTTGCCGTCCTCGGACAGCCGCGCCGCCAGCACGCAACCGGCCGAGCCGGCGCCCACCACGATGTAGTCGGCCTCGATGATCGACGTCATCGGATCCTCCCTCGTCCGTTCCGCGTGTACCCGCGTAATCGGTGTTCACCCACAATGCGCGGGTCTGGCCAGGAGGCAAGGGTGTCGTCGGGGAAGGCCTTGCGTCCTTCGAGGCCCGCTGCGCGGGCGCCTCAGGATGAGGAGCTTTGTTGGCTCTGACTTCCTCATCCTGAGGTGCGTAGCGCAGCGAAGCCTCGAAGGACGCAAGGCGGTTGCCGCGATTTCATACGCGTGTTTGAGTACCGCCAAACCCGGAGGAAACCACCATGGCCGCGCCCAGCTTCGAGACCCTGCTCTACGCCGTCGAGGATGGGATCGCGACCATCACCCTGAACCGTCCGGAGAAACTGAACGCCTTCACCGCCCGGATGATGAAGGAGATGATCGACGTCTTCGATCTCACCGACAACGACGACGCTGTGCGGGTGGTGATCGTCACCGGCGCGGGCCGGGCCTTCTGCGCGGGGGCCGACCTGTCGGGCGGCGGGGCCACGTTCGACCGCACCAATCCCCAGGCGCTGGAGCGGGAAGAGGGCAAGGTCGGCGACATCTATCGCGACGGCGGCGGCCGCGTGGTGCTGCGGATGTACGAAAGCCTCAAGCCGATCATCGCCGCCGTGAACGGCGCGGCGGTCGGGGTGGGGGTGACCATGCAGCTGCCGATGGACATCCGCCTGGCCTCGACCGACGCCAAGTTCGGCTTCGTGTTCGCCCGCCGAGGCATCACGCCCGAGGCCTGCTCGTCCTGGTTCCTGCCGCGTCTGGTCGGCATGCAGACGGCGCTGGAATGGTGCTTCACCGGCCGGGTGTTCAGCGCCCAGGAGGCGCACGAGCGCGGCCTGGTCCGCTCGCTGCACGCGCCCGAGGACCTGCTGCCCGCCGCCCGGGCCCTGGCCCGCGAGATCGCCGACAACACCGCGCCCGTTTCGGTGGCCCTGTCGCGCCAGCTGCTGTGGCGCATGGCCGGCGCTGATCACCCGATGGAGGCCCACAAGGCCGACAGCCGCGCCATCCAGTCGCGCGGCGCGGCCGGCGACGCCAAGGAAGGCGTCAGCTCGTTCCTGGAGAAGCGCCAGCCGGTGTATCCGGACAAGGTTTCGGCGGATCTGCCCGACATCTGGCCGGCCTGGGGCGCGCATCCGTTCAAGTAGTTTCGATCTCCGATCCACATACAGCCGTCATCCCGGGC
>NZ_JBFTZS010000303.1:0-5709 GCF_056406675.1 Caulobacter sp. P1_B12_2
GGCCTGATGCGCGAGGCCGGCTGCGTCTATGTCACCGACGCCGACCGCCCGATCGTCGACAGCAAGGTGATGCAGCGCATCCTGACCTATGCGCGCGGCTTCGACACCCTGTTGGCCCACCGGCCGCTGGACCCCTGGCTGGCCAAGGGCGGGGCGGCGATCGGCGGCGAGTTCGCCGGCCGCATGGGCTTGCCCTCGATCTCGCCGATGGCCGAGCGGATCATGCTGGAGCGCGACGTCGCGCTGCTGGAGGCGACCGGCGGCCGCCTGCTGGTCGACCAGATCACCAGCGCCCAGGCCCTGGAGACCCTGGCCCGCGCCAAGGCCAAGGGCCTGCGGATCCACGCCAGCGTGTCGATCAACCACCTGTCGTTCAACGAGCTGGACATCGGCGACTATCGCAGCTTCGCCAAGGTCACCCCGCCCCTGCGCGGCGAGGACGACCGCCAGGCGCTGATCGAGGCCCTGGCCTCGGGTCTGATCGACATCGTGGTCAGCGCCCACGCCCCGGCCCCGGCCGAGGACAAGCGCCTTCCCTATGACGAGGCCGCCCCCGGCGCCGTGGGCCTGGAAACCCTGCTGCCGGCCCTGCTCTCGCTGTATCATGAGGAACGCCTCCCGCTGGTCGACCTGATCCGCGCCGTCACCCTCGCCCCTGCCGGCCTGATCGGCCTGCAGTCGGGCCGCATCGCCCCCRGCGCCCCCGCCGACCTGGTGCTGTGCGACCTGGACGCCCCGCTGATCATCGACGCCGGCAAGCTGCTGTCGAAGTCCAAGAACTCGCCGTTCGACGGGCGGCGGCTGCAGGGCCAGGTGCTGATGACGCTGGTGGACGGACGCGTGGTGCACCGGGCGGAAGGGTAGAGCCCCTCGGTCGCTCGGTCCCGCTCGCGGGCGATACGGTCCCGCTCACCCCGGCGCGCTTGTCCGCCGCCGGGATCCGTACACTCTCGATGCAAGGCGATAGCCGCGACATCGAGGAGACCGCGCGATGACGGACATTTCACTCCTAGGGCCTGTTCGCTTCGACGGACAGGGTCTGGCCGCGCTGATCGCGATCGCGCTGTGGTCGGTAGGAACACCCGGCCTGGCCCAACCCGCCGCGGCGCCTCTGACGTGCAAAGCTCCAGCACCCCAACCAGTCAAGGCGGAGCTTGCGGCGGAGATCCAGCGGCGCAACGACGACCTGTCCGCCACCTGGCTCAGCGGCGACATCGACCGACGCATGACCGACTACGCCGCTGACAGCGTCAGCGGCCCGGACTATCAGCCCCGGCTATACGGCCCTCGCTCGATCGCGCGCTACTATCAGGTCTTGGCCTCTCGCCAGCGGGTCAACGCCTACGCCCGACACACGACTGAAATCCTTCAGCTTGATGACCGGAGCCTGCTGGAAACGGGACGTTTCGAAATCACCTACGCGCCCGCTGCCGGAGGGGCTTTGCAAAGCCATCAGGGCAGGTACGCGAACCTGTGGCGCCGCCAGCCGGACGGCGCCTTGAAACTGAAGGCCGAGATCTGGGGCTATTTCCAACGGATCGACGACCCGGCTTCGTACAGCCTGGGCGAGGCCGAGACACCGGGGCGGGCCGCCCCGCCAGGAGATCCGGTGGTCGAGGCCGAGCTGGCGAGGCTGAACGCCCTCGACGCCGAGGCGGTCAAGGCTCACGACGCGCCCGCCAAATTCGCCCGCTACGCGCAGGACGGCGTCTACATGCCGTTCGCCGACACGCCGAAAGTCGGCATCGACGAGATCCGCGCGCATCTGACCGCCTACACCGACCAGGGCCGGGGCGTGATGTTCGACTCCGTCAGGGTCTGGAACGAGGGCTTCGAGGTGCTGCACGGCTATGTGGTCGAATATCCCAAGTTCGAGGTCCGCTGGCGCAACGGCGCGGACTCCGGCGTCGTCTCCGGCGGGGGCCTTCGGCTGTGGCGGCGAGACGCCGACTGCTCGCTGAAGCTGCTGCGGCAGATCGCGACCCACGACCATCGCGCCTGACGCGCCGATGTGGCGGGCGTCCCGGCCCTCGGCTAGGCTGGACGACGATCAGGAGCATCGCCGGATGAACCTCGCGGGCCGGAGCCAAAAGTACGCGCTTTGGGGCGTGATCCTCCTGGGCGTCTGGTCGACCGTCGCGCTGTTCAATTCCCTGCAATGGTACATGGGCGGCCTGGTGTCCGGCCAGGCCGCCAACTGGCTGGAACTGCTCGGCTATTCCGTCGCCGCCAACAGCGTCTGGGTGTTTCTCACGCCCCTGGTCGTCGCCTTCGCCAACCGAGCGCCCTTCGAGCCGCGGCGCGGCGTGCGGTTCTTCACGGTGCACCTGACGGCGGGTCTCGGGTTCGCCGTTCTCCATACGGGGATCTACGTCGCCCTCATGTGGAGCCTGGGGGTCGACGCGCCCGGCCGGATGCTGATGCAGAAGCTGTCGGGCGCCATCCAGATCAATTTCCTGATCTACGCGATCATCGTGGCGCTGGTGGTCGGGGCGCGCGCCTATCGCACGCTGCGGGACCGGGAGATGGCGGGACTACGGATGGAGGCGCGGCTGGCCGAGGTCGAGAGCGCGGCGTTGCGGGCGCAACTGCAGCCTCATTTCCTGTTCAACACGCTCAACGCCATCTCGGCGCTGGTCGCCGAAGAGCCGGCCCGGGCTCGAGGCCTGATCGCCAAGCTCGGAGACCTGCTGCGCCTCTCAATCGAAGAACATCGCGCGCCGGAAAGCGCGTTCGGCGACGAACTCGATTTCACCGACGCCTATCTCGCCATCGAGCAGGCCCGGCTGGGTCAGAAGCTGCGGATCGTGCGGGACGTCGCGCCCGACGCCCTCACCTGTCGCGTCCCGACGCTGCTGCTTCAGCCGCTGGTGGAGAACGCCATCCGACATGGGATCGCGCCCCTGGTGGGCGGCGGCACGGTGACCATCGCCGCGCGGGTGGTCGACGAGCGCTTGCACGTGACCGTGGCCGACGACGGCAAGGGCGCCGACGTCATCGTCGAGCGCGTGGGCCTGGGCAATGCGCGCCGACGACTGCGACAGCTCTACGGCGATCGGCAATCCCTGGAGATCAACACCGCTCCGGGGGCGGGTTTCAGGGTCCAGCTGGCGACGCCGCGATGATCAGGACCCTCATCGTCGACGACGAACCCCTGGCGCGCCGACACGTCGAGACGCTGCTGCGGGCGCACCCGGATTTCCAGGTCGTCGGCGAGGCGGCGCATGGCGCGTCGGCCGTGGCCCAGATCGAGAGCGCCCGTCCGGATGTCGTCTTCCTCGACGTGCAGATGCCTGAGATGACGGGTTTCGACGTCGTCGAGGCGATCGGCGTGGAGGCGATGCCCCTCACCGTCTTCGTCACCGCCCACGACGCCTTCGCCGTTCGGGCCTTCGAGGTTCAGGCCATCGACTATCTGCTGAAGCCCTTCGGCGACGACCGGTTCGCGCAGGTTCTCGAGCGGGTGCGCAGCCAGGTCGCCGCGGAGCCCGGGCGGGCGGGCGCCTTGACCTCCTTGCTCGCCGCCGTTCCCAGGACGCCCAGGCTGGTGGCGCGGGGGCGCGGCCTGGCGCGCGTCATTTCGCTGGAGGACATCCACTGGATCGGCGCGGCGGGCAACTACGCGGAAGTCCATACGGCCGGCCGGGCATTCCTGATCGACGAATCGATCGCCTCGCTGGCGGCGCGCCTGCCGGCCGGGGACTTCGCGCGCATCCATCGCGCGGTGATCGTGCGCCTGGCCGCTATCGCCGAGGTGAGAAGCGGCTCGCACGGCGATGGGGCGGTGCGGCTGACCAGCGGAGTCGAACTGCGGATTAGCCGCCGTCATCGCGAGGCCGTGCAAGCCTATCTGGCCGGCTGATCCGAAGCAGACGCGGCGCGCCCGGAAAACGGTGGAGCCCGCGCCGCAGGCTCCGCTATAAAAGCCGAAACCGGCGTTTTCGCCCTTGCCATGCGCCCGCTCCGCCGGGCAGCTTCACCACACCCATAGGTCGTACCCCGTGCAAGATCTCGCCCAAGCCGTCTACCTGACCCTCGGCCTCACGATCCTCGGCGGTTATCTGCTGGGCTCGATCCCGTTCGGCCTGATCGCCACGCGGCTGGGCGGGGCCGGCGACATCCGGCAGATCGGATCGGGCAATATCGGCGCGACCAACGTGCTGCGCTCGGGCCGCAAGGACCTGGCGGCCATCACCCTGATCGGCGACGCCGGCAAGGGCGTGGTCGCCGTGCTGCTGGCTCGCTGGCTGAGCCACGACAACGCCTTCATCGTCGCCTTGGCCGGCGGCGCGGCCTTCACCGGCCACCTGTTTCCGGTCTGGCTGAAGTTCAAGGGCGGCAAGGGCGTGGCCACCTTCTACGGCGTGCTGCTGGCCGCGTGCTGGCCCGTGGGCGTGCTGGCCGCGATCACCTGGCTGGCCGTCGCCGCCCTCTTCCGCATCAGCTCGCTGGCCGCCCTGGTCGCCGCCGCCCTGGCCGCGCCCTTCGCCCTGGCCACCGACCAGCCCTATCCGTACCTGGGCCTTTGCCTGTTCATGGCCGTGCTGATCTTCATCCGCCACAAGGACAATATCGGCCGGCTGCTGAAGGGCGAAGAGCCCCGCATCGGCAAGAAGAAGACGGCTGAAGCGCCGCCGCCCGCCGGCTGATGACGCGGGGCCTTTCGGACAGCGAGCGCCTGGCCTGGCTTCGGCTGGCGCGCACCGAGACGGTCGGCCCCGTCGCCTTCGAGCATCTTCTGCAGAGGTTCGGCTCCGCCGAACGGGCGTTGCAAGCCCTGCCCGACCTGGCTCGCCGCGCCGGTCGCGCCTCGCCCCTGCGTCCGCCGGACGAGGACGAAATCCTGCGCGAGCTGGACAGCGGCGACCGCCTCGGCGCGCGGCTGATCTGCGCCTGCGAGCCGGACTTCCCGCCCCGCCTCGCCGCCCTGGACCCACCGCCGCCGGTGCTGTGGGCCCTGGGCCACGCCGAACTGCTGTCCCAGCCCAGCCTGGCCATCGTCGGGGCTCGCATCGCCTCGGCCGGCGGCCAGCGCTTCGCCCGGCAGTTGGCGACGGAGCTGGGCCGGCACGGCTATGTCGTGGTCTCGGGCCTGGCGCGCGGAGTCGACGGCGCGGCCCACGAAGGCGCCCTGGCGACCGGCACGGTGGCGGTGCTGGGCGGCGGGGTCAGCGACATCTATCCCCCCGAGCACGCGGCCCTGCACGCCCGCATCGCCGGCGACGGCGGCTGCGTGGTCAGCGAGAGCGCGCCCGACCGTCGGGCCATCGCCAAGGACTTCCCGCGCCGCAACCGCATCATCTCGGGCCTGTCGCTGGGCGTGATCGTGGTCGAGGCCGAGCTGAAGTCCGGCTCGCTGATCACCGCCCGCCTGGCCGCCGAGCAGGGCCGCGACGTGTTCGCCGTCCCCGGCTCGCCGCTCGACCCGCGCGCCAAGGGGCCCAACGACCTGATCCGCCAGGGCGCGATCCTGTGCGAGGGCGTCGAGGACGTGCTGCGCTCGCTGTCCGGCCAGGCCTCCTTGCGCGAACGCGAACGCCCCTACGCCGCCGAGGACGACAGCGTAGAGATCGACCACGACGCCCTGCGCGAGGAGGTCGCCCGGCTGCTCTCCCCCACCCCCGTTTCCCGCGACGAACTGATCCGCGCCACCCGCGCCCCGACCTCGGCGGTGATGGCGGCGCTGGTGGAGCTGGCCCTGGCCGAGCG
>NZ_JBFTZS010000304.1:0-5680 GCF_056406675.1 Caulobacter sp. P1_B12_2
GTCGAACAGCGCCATGTTCTGGCGGATCTGATCTTCGTAGACGCCGACGCCAGGCATGCCGACGCCGGGAATCCCCTTGACGGGGGTCAGGCCGGCGAACTGGGTGCGCATGCGCTCCTGCTGCTTGGTGAAGCTCTCCAGCGACATTTCCAGATAGCTGGGCAGGAAGGCCTGCATGGAATTGCCGTAGAAACCGATCAGCTGACGGAGGAACTGGATCGGCAGCAGGTTCTGGCCGCCGCCGCGGTTCTCTTCCTCGAAGATGATCTGGGTCAGGACCGAACGGGTGATGTCGTCGTTGGTCTTGGCGTCATAGACCACGAAGTCGATCCCCTCCTTCACCATGTCCGACAGGTGCTCGAGGGTGACGTAAGAGGAAGACGCTGTGTTGTAGAGGCGACGGTTGGCGTATTTCTTGATGACGACCTTCGGGCCGGCAGCCTTCTCGCCAGGAGCGCGGGTCTGGCCCGTTTCGCCGTTTTCGTTGTTCTCGGACATTTCGTTCCCTAGGACAGCGTTGTCTCCGCCTTTTCGCATCGCACTATCGCGGATGCAAAGGCATGGCGCCAGTACCGGCGGCGCTTGGAGCTCGCAACATCCCGTGAAAATGTGCGCGTGACGAACCTCGCAGGTTTATGCAAGGTGATATTGCACTGCAAAATCATGGGCGCCGCACTTGCGAGAAGCGCCTGGAAACACGTCACGGGAGCTACTTCGCCATGAGCGACATCGTCATCGTTTCCGCCGCCCGTACGCCGGTCGGATCGTTCCTCGGCGCCCTTTCCAGCCTGCCGGCCCACGAGCTGGGCAAGCTGGCGATCCAGGCGGCGGTCGAGCGGGCCGGGATCACGCCCGCCGACGTCGACGAGGTGATCCTGGGCCAGGTGCTGCAGGCCGCCGCCGGCCAGGGTCCGGCCCGCCAGGCCTCGGTCAACGCCGGCATCCCGGTCGAGAGCCCGGCCTGGAGCCTGAACCAACTGTGCGGCTCGGGCCTGCGCGCGGTGGCCCTGGGCGCCCAGCAGATCGCCGCCGGCGACGCCAATATCGTGGTGGCGGGCGGCCAGGAGAGCATGAGCCAGGCGCCGCACGCCCAGGCCCTGCGCAACGGCCAGAAGATGGGCGACCTCAGCTTCATCGACACCATGATCAAGGACGGCCTGTGGGACGCCTTCCACGGCTACCACATGGGCCAGACCGCCGAGAACATCGCCGCCCGCTGGCAGATCACCCGCGAGGCCCAGGACAAGTTCGCCGTTGGCAGCCAGAACAAGGCCGAGGCCGCCCAGAAGGCCGGCAGGTTCGACGCCGAGATCGTTCCGGTCACCATCAAGGGCCGCAAGGGCGACACGGTCGTCGACAAGGACGAGTTCATCCGCCACGGCGTGACGATCGACGCCGTCTCGGGCCTCAAGCCCGCCTTCACCAAGGACGGCACGGTCACCGCCGCCAACGCCTCGGGCCTGAATGACGGCGCCGCCGCCCTGGTGCTGATGACCGCCGACGAGGCCAAGAAGCGCGGCCTCACCCCGCTGGTCCGCATCGCCTCGTGGGCCAATGCCGGCGTCGAGCCCGAGATCATGGGCACCGGCCCGATCCCCGCCTCGAAGAAGGCTCTGGAAAAGGCCGGCTGGAAGGCCTCGGATCTCGACCTGATCGAAAGCAACGAAGCCTTCGCCGCCCAGGCCCTGTGCGTGGTGGGCGAGCTGGGCCTCGACCCGGCCAAGGTCAATGTCAACGGCGGCGCCATCGCCATCGGCCACCCGATCGGCGCTTCGGGCGCGCGCATCCTGACCACCCTGATCCACGAGATGAAGCGCTCGGGAGCCAAGAAGGGCCTGGCCACGTTGTGCATCGGCGGCGGCATGGGCGTGGCCATGTGCGTCGAGGCGGTCTGACTCCAGGTCTTCATCCGGCGTCTTGATCAGACATCTGTTTTGATTGAACGTTTCGGCGAAATTTTCATGACGGGCGGCGTGGGGCTTGTTCCCCCGCGCCACCCGCGTGCAACCATAAGAAACTTAGCGGGAGAAAATCATGGCGAGAGTTGCGTTCGTGACCGGCGGCACCCGGGGAATCGGTCGAGCGATCTGCGAGCGGCTGGTGGCCGACGGGATGAAGGTGGCGGCCGGCTATTCCGGCAACGAGGAAGCCGCCGCGGCCTGCGCCAAGCAACTGGGCGTGATGGTGGTCAAGGGCAATGTCGGCTCGTTCGAGGACTGCGCCGCCGCCGTCAAACAGGTCGAGGCCGAGCTGGGTCCGGTCGAGGTGCTGGTCAACAACGCCGGCATCACCCGCGACGGCATGCTGCACAAGATGACCTATGAACAGTGGTCGGAAGTCATCCGCGTCAACATGGACTCGGCCTTCAACATGACCCGCCCGGTCATCGAAGGCATGCGCGACCGCGGCTGGGGCCGGATCGTCAACATCAGCTCGATCAACGGCCAGAAGGGCCAGATGGGCCAGACCAACTATTCGGCGGCCAAGGCCGGACTGATCGGCTTCACCAAGGCCCTGGCCCTGGAGAACGCCAAGAAGGGCGTCACCGTCAACGTCATCTGCCCGGGCTATATCGACACCGAGATGGTCGCGGCCGTGCCCGAAGCCGTCCTGKCCTCGATCATCGCCGGCATCCCGGTCGGCCGGTTGGGCAAGGGCGAGGAGATCGCCGACATGGTCTCGTTCCTGGCGGGCGAGCGGGCCGGCTTCGTGACCGGCGCCACCTTGACGCTCAACGGCGGCCAGTACATGGCCGCCTAGGGCGGCCTAAAGGTCACAGGGGGCCGCCAAAAAGACATGACGACTTGACGAAGACTCCCCGCCGGCTCGAAAATTCCGTCCGGCGGGGAAACTCTTCCAAGCACTTCAGGACGTCTTTGGGAAATTGCGTGGCGGCAACAAGGTCTTCGGCGTCCAAGATTCGCCCCAGTCGCGGGGCATGACCCTGGGTATGACGAGTCAAACGGCTGTGACGAGGGGGCCAGGGCGCTGGGCGATCCTGCTGGCGTTCGCCCTCGCGGCCMCAGCCSGCGTGGCGAACGCCCAGTCCAGCCTGCGCGAAGCGTTCCTCGGCGCCCGCGGCAGCGAGACGCGCAAGGCCCCGGCCCCGCCGGTCGCCCGCTATGTCGCCGAGACCGGCGACGCCTTCATCCTCGACCGCGCCGCGCCTCAGCCGCTGATGAAGTTCGAGAACAGCTCCGAGGTCTGGGTGCTGTCGCCCCAGCCGGCCCCGCGCGGCGACACCATCTACAAGAACGAGATGGGCGAGCCGGTGCTGCGGGCCAGCAAGCTGGGCGGCATGACCCTGTTCACCCGCGAGCGGCCCGGCGGCGACGCCGCCGCCCTGATGGGCAAGGCCGGCTCGATCCAGCCGCCGCCGTTCATCTCGGTCAACGTCCTGTTCCAGCGCCTGGTCCAGGCCAGCGCCCGCGCCAGCCGCGCGGCCCAGCACCGGGTCGCGTTCGAGACCGTCGACGACGCCACGCCCGGCACCTCGGTGCTGGTCGCCGACACCGCCACCGTCACCGCCGAGGCCTTCGAGCGCATGGCTCGCGATGGCGACCGCAACTTGCTGGTCCGCGTCACCCGCGTGCTGCTGGCCGAGGGTCACAAGCCCGGCGCCAGCCTGAAGGGCGGCGACCTGACGGTCACCTACGCTCCAGGCAAGGGCCTCTCGGGCCGCCCCTCGTCCAAGCGGATCATCAAGATCGTCAACAAGTAGGCGGCTACCCCAGTCGCTTGCGGACCTGGATGAACAGGTAGGGCTCGAACGGCAGGGTGCGGTACTCGACCCGGTCGACGATGTTGTCGGCGCGCGAGCCTTGGTAGATCGTCCGCTCGCGGCTGATGTTGCGCGAACTCCAGTTGGACAGGGTGGTGCGAACCGTCAGGTCCGGGTTGGGCTTCCATTCGACGAAGCCCTCGAAATACTGCTCGAAGCGGGTGGTGCGCACCTCGTTGAAGCGGAAGCGGCTGTTCTCCTGGGCGCAGTTGGTCGAGGCCCCCCAGCTCCATTTGCCGCCGGGCATGTCGCGCGTGAAGCTGACGTTGCAGACGAACGGCGTGGCGTTGGTGATGCGACGCTTTTCCAGGGTGACCGGGTCGGTGACCTCGCTGTCGAACCAGCTGAACCGAGCCTTCAGCTGGCCGCCGGAGATGTGCAGCTTGGTGGTCGGCACGGTCAGGGCGATCACGAACTGGTCGGACCGGCCGTCGCCGATGTTGCTGGGCGCGTCGCCGCCGGCGGGCAGGGGCTTGTAGTCGACGACGTCGGAAATCTCGGCGTGGGTCAGGGTGGCCGAGATCGAGCCCGCCCCCCAGAACCGCCGCTCCCACGCGACTTCGCCGACCCATGAGCGCTGGGGCTCCAGATTGGCGTCCGCGCCGTCCTGGCTGCCGGCCGACAGGTCGGCCGAGGCCACGAAGTCGCTGAAGTTCAGCTGCCCGACCTCGCGTTCCAGCCGCACGCGGATCTGGTCGACGCTGTTGGGGTTCCAGGTCGCCAGGACCCGGGGCTTGGGATAGAAGAAGCTGCGTTCCACGTCGGCGCCGCCGCTCTGGGTGATGCGCGAGACCTCCATCCGCGCGCCGGCCTCGACGGTCAGCTTGGGATTGGCGCGCCACACGGCCTTGCCGGCCGCCTCGCCGCGCAGTTCCTCGACCTTGACGTTGGGAGGACCGATGTCGACCGGCGCGCCGTTGGCGGTGTAGCGGACGGTTTCGTCCAGGAAGTTGTAGGCCCCCTCGAGGCTGCCCTCCAGCGACAGGGTGTCGGACCGGCGCTGCTTGAGCTCGCCGCGCAGGATCGATTCGCCGGTTTTGCTGCGGTCGAAATAGATCTCGTCGCGGCCCGGCGCGGCGAAGGTCGAGCCGTAGGTCTCGTCGCCCAGGTTCTGCAGAAAGACCAGCTGAAGGTCGGTGCGGGGCGAAAGCTTGCGGTCGTAGCGGGCGCCGAACTCGCCCTTCCAGTTCTCGTCGGTCTCGCCGCTGTCCTGGCGACCGGGGCTGGGCTCGTAGCGGCTGTAGACCACGTCGCGGTCGAACGAGAAGTACTCGACCTTGCCGTTCACCCGCAGCTTGCCGCCCAGGGCCGCGCGCTGGATCGCGCCGCGCGCCACGTAGTTCTGGATCTCGTCGTAGCCTTTGACGGCCTCCTTGATGGTCGGGCGGCCGTCGGGGAAGCTGATCACGCGCGAGCCGCCGTCGAAGGTCTGGTCGGTGCGGTCGATCGTGGCCAGCAGGGAGCCCTCGATCTCATTGATCCCGTCGCGGCGCGAGGCCTGGAATTCCAGCAGCGGGCCGAAGAACCCGTCCGGATAGAGGTAGGTCTGGATGTTGGCGACCTTCTCGACCTGGACGGTCGACTTGATCACCACATTGGCCAGGATGGTCTTGCCCTGCATGTCGATCCCCGGCGCGCCGCCGCGGATCAGTTCGATGCGCTCGACCGCCGAAGCCGAGATGCGCTTGAGGATGGCCTCGAGGTTCTCGCTCTTGGTGGTGGGGCGCTCGCCGTTGATCAGCACGTTGCCGGCCGTGCCGGCGAAACCCCGGGCGTCGCTGCCGCCGTCCATCCGGAAGCCGGGCAGGCGGGCGATCATGTCCAGGGCGGTGCTGGGACGCTGCTCGGCGAAGAAGCTGGGCGGGTAGCTGATCACCCCGCGCTCGGCCTCGGTCGGGG
>NZ_JBFTZS010000305.1:0-5656 GCF_056406675.1 Caulobacter sp. P1_B12_2
GTCCATGTTCAGCTCGATGCCGACCCCGCCCTTGCCGGCCATCTCGACCGACGAAGAGGTCAGGCCGGCCGCGCCCATGTCCTGGATAGCGGCGACGGCGCCGGTGGCCATCAGCTCCAGGGTGGCCTCGATCAGCAGCTTCTCGGCGAAGGGGTCGCCGACCTGGACCGTGGGGCGCTTCTCCTCGGAGTCTTCCGAGAATTCGGCCGAGGACATGGTCGCGCCATGGATGCCGTCGCGGCCGGTCTTGGAGCCGAAATAGACCACGGCCAGGCCCGCGCCGGGCGCGGCGGAGTAGAAGATCTTGTCGGCGTCGGCCAGGCCCACGCACATGGCGTTGACCAGGATGTTGCCGTTGTAGCCGGCGTGGAAGTTGGTCTCGCCGGCTACGGTGGGCACGCCCACGCAGTTGCCGTAGCCCGCGATGCCGGCCACCACGCCGTCCACGAGGCGCTTGGTCTTCGGGTGGCTCGGATCGCCGAACCGCAGGGCGTTGAGCAGGGCGATCGGCCGCGCGCCCATTGTGAAGACGTCGCGCATGATGCCGCCCACGCCCGTCGCCGCGCCTTGGTAGGGCTCGATGTAGGAGGGGTGGTTGTGGCTCTCCATCTTGAAGATGATGGCGTCGCCGTCGCCGATGTCGATCACGCCGGCGTTCTCGCCGGGACCGCAGATCACGCGCGGTCCGGTGATCGGGAACTTCTTCAGCTGGTTCTTCGACGACTTGTACGAGCAGTGCTCGGACCACATCACCGAGAACACCCCCAACTCGACCAGATTGGGCTCGCGGCCCAGGCGGTCGAGGACGACGCCGTACTCCTCCGCATTGAGGCCAAATTCACGGGCCGTGTCGGCCATGGACTTCGTGGGGGAGGGCGAGGTGCTCATGGGCGGGCCTTCTAGCGTGGACCGGGGGATTCCGCTAGATTTCCTGCCTCAGGCTTTGTCTAAAATGGCCGCTCATCGAACGTCCGCAAGCGAGCCGCCTCATGATCTCCCGCCGTCACCTGCTCGCGCTCGCCGCCGCCCTGCCGCTAACGGCCGGCGCGCCGGCTACGGTCCGGGTGCGGATGGTCACGGATCTGGGGCCGATCGTCATCGAGCTTTATCCCGACAAAGCGCCGATCACYGTGGCCAACTTCCTGGCCTATGCCGACCAGCATCTGATGGATGGCGGGACCTTCTATCGGACCGTCTCGCCGAAGAACGACAACAACCCGGCCACCATCAGCGTCATCCAGGGCGGGCTGAACCGAGACGACAGCCCCCTGCCGGCCATCGCTCACGAGACCACTAAGGCCACAGGGGTCCTGCATACCGACGGGGTGATCTCGATGGCGCGGGACAAGCCCGGCACCGCGGGCTCGGAGTTCTTCATCTGCATCGGCGACAATCCGGCCCTGGATTTCGGCGGCGCCCGCAACAAGGACGGCCAGGGCTTCGCGGCGTTCGGCAGGGTGGTCGAGGGCATGAACGTGGTCCGCAAGATCCACGACGCGCCCACTGTCACCAAGGCTGACGATCCCTACATGAAGGGCCAAATCATCGAAAATCCGGTGAAGATTCAAAAGCTAAGCCGCAACTAAGGCAGCTTGGCGCTAGGAACGGGGTGAATCCCGAGCCGTTCTTTCACCGTGCGCAACCTGGCGCGCTGGACAAGGAGAACGCTCATGGGCGACCAAACCCGTAATCCCCAACAGCAGCAGAACGACCCGCAGCGACAGTCCCCCGGACAGCAGCAACAGCAGGGCGACAAGAGCCGCCAGCCGCAGAACGAACAGGGCCGCAATCCCGGCGGCCAGGCCGACCAGGGAGAGCAGCGGAAGGACCGCTGAAGACCACCGCTCCGTGATGTGAAGGGGGCCGGAGGCGAAAGCCTCCGGCCCTTTTACTAGTTCGCCACCACCGGCAGCTCGATGAAGCTGGCCGTATCGCCCGCATGATAGACCCGCTGCGTGGCCTTCACGTAGTCCGCCGGCTTGGCGAAGAAGATGTTGGGCACGAAGGTCTGCGGATTGCGGTCGTAGAGCGGGAACCAGCTCGACTGCACCTGGACCATGATCCGGTGGCCCGGCTGGAAGGTGTAGTTCGCGGTCGGCAGGATGAACTGGTACTTCAGCGGCGTGTTGGGCTTGATCGCCTTGGGATCGCTGAAGCTCTCGCGGTAGCGGCCGCGGAAGATGTCCATGCCCACGGCCAGTTGGTAGCCGCCCAACTCGGGCTGGCTGGGGACCTCGTCGGGGAAGACGTCGATCAGCTTGACCACCCAGTCGCTGTCGGTCCCGCTGGTCGAGGCCGTCAGATTGACCTTGGGCACGCCGGCGATCTTCAGCGGCGCGGTCAGGGGCTCGGACACATAGCTGAGCACGTCGGTGCGGTCGGCGACGCTGCGCTGGTCGGTGACCAGCCACGGCGTCCAGCGGCTGCGGTCTCCGAACTGCATCGGGCGCGGGATGTAGGGCACCGGCTTGGCCGGGTCGGAGACGTATTCGTCATAGGCCGCCGGGCCCTTGGCCGCCGCCGGGGCGGCGAAGGCCAGACCGCCGTTCGGCTCCAGGTAAAGCGCCTTGGTCCCGCCTTGCGGCCAGGATTTATAGCGATCCCAGTGGTTCTGGCCCGGATCATAGATCAGCACCGGCGGAGTGTCGGCCTTGGGCGCGCCGTCCTTCAGGTACTGGTTGAAGAACGGCAGCAGCACGTCGCGGCGGAACTGCAGGGCGGTGTCGCCGTCCCACTTGAAGGCGCCCAGGTTGAAGGCGTCGTAATTGACCTGGCTGTGCCGCCAGGGGCCTAGCACCAGGTAGTTCTTGTCGTTGGCCGCGTCGTTGGGCTCGACGGCGGCGTACGAATGCACCGCGCCCCACATGTCTTCCTGATCCCACAGGCCCTGGATCCACATGGTCGGCACCGTCAGAGGCTGCTTGGCCATGGTCTTGTCGAGGGYCTGCTCGCTCCAGAAGCTGTCATAGGCCGGGTGCTCGCTGACCTTCTTCCACCAGGGCAGGGCGTCCAGGCCGTGGGCCTTGGCGAAGTCGCCGGCCGACCCGGCCTTCAGGAAGGTCTGATAGTCGTCATAGGCCCCGCGCTGGACGCTTTCGCCCGCGCCGCGCTTGGTGGTCTGGCCGGCGAAATAGTCGAAGTTCGGCTGGCGGAAAGCGCCGTGGTGGAACCAGTCGTCGCCCATCCAGCCGTCGACCATCGGGCTCATCGGCGCGGCCACCTTCAGGGCCGGGTGCGGATTGACCAGGGCCATCACCACGGTGAAGCCTTCGTACGAACTGCCTAGCATGCCGACCTTGCCGTTGGTCTCGGGCACGTTCTTGGTCAGCCACTCGATGGTGTCGTAGGCGTCGGTCGAATGGTCGACCTCGCTGTTGTTCAGCGGCCCCTTCAGCGGCCGGGTCATCACATAGTCGCCTTCCGACCCGTACTTGCCGCGGATGTCCTGGATGACGCGGATGTAGCCGGCCTGGACGAACACGCCGTCGCCCTCGGCCAGGGTGGCCAGCATGGACGGGCTGTCGTTGCGCGCGGTGCGCTTGGCGGCGTTGTAGGGCGTGCGGGTCAGCAGGATCGGAGCGTTCTTCGCCCCCTTGGGCACGAGGATCACGGTGTAGAGCTTGGTCCCGTCGCGCATCGGCACCATGACCACGCGCTTGTCGTAGTCGTAGCCGGCCTGGGGCGCGACGTACTTGCCGTCGATATCCGGCGTCAGCGGCGGGGTCTGGGCGTGAACCGCGCCAGCGAAGGCGGTGAGGGCGGCGGCGGCCAACAGGCCGGCGCGGAGGGTGGATGCAAGACTCATCGAAAAGCTCCCCAATGGTGCGGGCACCTTAGGAGCGGTTTCCAGGAGGCGCTATAATATAACAGCGTYTCGGAGCCGCTAGCGGGCGTAGACACCGTCGAAGCTCACGGACGCGCCACCGCAGCTTCCGCTGTCGGCAACGACCATGTGCTTGCCGACCCGCCGCATGCGGACGTTGCAAAAAGGCTCCGTGCCCTTGGGGTCGGCATATTCCGCGCTGCCGCCCTTGACCTCGATCAGGCCTTCGAAGGAGCCCACGTGCTGGGAGACCGGGCCGTTCCAGACCGCATCGCCGACGGCGCGCAAGCCTTTCTTGTCGCGCTTGATCGTGATCTGGTTGTCGCCGAAGCCCCAATCGCCCAGCCAGTCGCCTTCGCCGGAGGGCGCGGCCGCCGACTTCACCAGGTCGGCCTTCTTCAGCCAGCCAACCGTGTGACGGTCGCCGCGTCCGTACCAGGCGCAGGCCCAGCCATTTTCGACCTTACTGACCAGCACTTCGTCCTGGACGACCAGATAGCTCTTCAGTCGGCAGCTCGGCGCGTCGGGGCAACCCTCGCCGTCATTGTGAAAGTAGGTCCGCCCCCGGCTGGGCGGCGAGACGTTGTAGACCGCCACGCCCTCCTGGGCGAAGTTGACGAAATCGCCATAGCCGCAGTGGTCGTCGGCGGCCYGGGCGACGGCGGCTGTCGCCAGTCCGGCGAGGAGAGAGGCTGYGGTGATCGAGAAACGACGCATCGGAGCCCCCTTTGGCCGCGTCAGGCGCTGGCGAAGATGCTGCGGAACAGCAGGGCGCCGTCTTCCGAGCCCAGGTCCGGATCGAACGAGCGGTCCGGGTGGGGCATCAGGCCCAGCACGTTTCCGCCGGCGTTCATGATGCCGGCGATGTCGCGGGCCGAGCCGTTGGGATTGTCCTGGTAGCGGAACACCACCTGGCCTTCGCCCTCGATGCGGTCCAGCGTCTCGGCGTCGGCGAAGAAGTTGCCCTCGCCGTTGCCGACCGTCATGACGGCCGAGCGCTGCTCGCCGAAGCCGGCGGTGAAGCGGGTCTGGCCGTTGACTACGTCCAGGGCCACCGGCTTGCAGATGTATTTCAGCTTCTCGTTGCGCAGCAGGGCGCCGGGCAGCAGGCCCGCTTCGCACAACACCTGGAAGCCGTTGCAGATGCCGACGACCGCGACACCCTCGTTGGCGGCCTTGATCACTTCGCGCATGACCGGGCTCTGGGCGGCCATGGCTCCGCAGCGCAGATAGTCGCCGTAGGAGAAGCCGCCGGGCAGGACGATCAAGTCCAGGTCGTCCGGCAGGGCCGTCTCCTGGTGCCAGACCATCTCGACACGGGCTCCTGCGGAGCGCTCGATGGCGACCTTGCAGTCACGATCGCAATTGGAACCGGGGAAGACGACGACGGCGGCTTTCATGGCGCGGCCGTGTAGCACCCTTCGCGAGTCGTGTCAGCGGCGCTTCGTTCTAAACGCTCGCCAGCCCTCGCACCTCCGCCAGCGCCAGATCCACCTCGGCCGGGCTGTTCATCAGGCTGGGCGTCAGGCGGATGTGCTGGATCGCATAGGGCGCCGCCGAGGCGATGATCCGCCGACGACGTAGCAGGCCCACGGCCGACTCCGCCGAAACGCCGTGGACGTCGAACGAGACGATGCCGGCCGACAGGCGCGGGTCGCGGGGCGTGACCAGCCGCACGTGCGGCATCAGCGCCAGTCCGGCCTTCAACTGGGCGGCCAACTCGGCGGTGCGGGCCGCGACCTGGGCCTTGCCGATTGTCTCGTGGAACTCGATCGCCGCCGGGATCGACCACAGGTGTTCGAACGCCTTGAACCCGCCGGGCGACATCAGCGG
>NZ_JBFTZS010000306.1:0-5654 GCF_056406675.1 Caulobacter sp. P1_B12_2
CATGCCGTGCGGCAGCCCCGGATAGGTCTTCAGCTTGCCCTTCTTCAGCAGCTTGATGCCCAGCAGGGCGCTGTCGGCGATCGGCACGATCTGGTCGTCTTCGCCGTGCATCAGGAACACCGGCACGTCGACCGACTTGAGGTCCTCGGTGAAGTCGGTTTCCGAGAAGGCCTTGATGCAGTCGTAGTGGGCCTTGGCCCCGCCCATCATGCCCTGGCGCCACCAGTTCTCGATGGTGGCCGGCGAGATTTTCGCACCCGGACGGTTGTAGCCGTAGAACGGACCGGCCGCGACGTCGTGGAAGAACTGGGCGCGGTTGGCGTTCTGGGCGGCGCGGAAGCCGTCGAACACCTCGATCGGCAGGCCGCCCGGATTCTTGTCGGACTTGACCATGATCGGCGGCACCGCGCCGATCAGCACCACCTTGGCGACGCGGCCGGGCTTGGCGCGGGCCGCGTAGTGGATGGCCTCGCCGCCGCCGGTGGAGTGACCGACATGGACGGCGTTCTTCAGGTCCAGATGGTCGGCCAGGGTGATGACGTCGGCGGCGTAGGTGTCCATCTCGTTGCCGGTGTCGGTCTGGCTGGACCGGCCGTGGCCGCGCCGGTCATGGGCGATGACCCGGAAGCCTTCGCCGAGGAAGAACATCATCTGGTTGTCCCAGTCGTCGGCGCTCAGCGGCCAGCCGTGGTGGAACACGATCGGCTGCGCGGTCTTGGGACCCCAGTCCTTGTAGAAGATCTGCGTGCCGTCCTTGGTGGTGACGAAGCCGCTGCTCATGGTCGAGTCTCCTGGGGATTTGGGCGAGGCCTTGGGCGTCGCCGCGGACGATGTGGACGGGGACAGCGACGGGAGCGCGCTCATCAGGGCCAGGGTGAGGCCGCTGGCGACGACGTTGCGTCGCGACGCCCCGTCCCGTCCGCCAAAGCCCTGTTCAACCAGGTCCTGCTCGCCGAGACCCTGCTCGCGCGAACCCTGTTCACCGGAAGATGTGGTCATGCGGCCGCCTCTCTGTCGATCCGGCGCGTGTCGCCGAAGTCCGCCGGGACGCTAGGCCGATCGCCGAGGTCAGGCTTGGACATGCCTGTCGTGACTTGAAGCTTCGTGGCGAATGACAGCGTTGGCGCCTAGGCGATTTCCAGTCGATCTCAGGGCGAGGTCAGACGATCTGGGGACGGAAAAAGGTGTTGGCGGTCAGCCGGCCCAGACGCGGATCGGCGCTGACGGGGCGGTCGGGCAGCATGCCGGCGTGCAGCAGGTTGCTGGCGTAGACCACGATCCGGTTGAACGCCGAGGCCACGACGGCGGTCTGTTCGAAGGTCGCGTCGGAGGCGGTGATGTAGCCGTCGCGGTCGGCCACGCCCTCCGCCATCTCCCGGCGCAGGGCGGTCAGATAGGCCGGACCGCGCTCGGGGTCGATCGCCTCGAAGCCGGTGGCGCGGTGGCGGTAGAAGGCGGTGCCGCCGTGCTCGGGACCGCACAGATAGTGCAGGATCGCGAGCTGGGCCGGGGCCGTGGTGTCGATGTGCGGCAGGCGCTGGGCCAGGCTGGCCTGGTCGGCCGGCAGGACGGCCATCGACAGGGCGCAGGTGACATGGGCCTTGCCGCCCGGCGCCACGCCGAACGCCTCCGCCAGGTGCGGCCGCAGGGGGGTGATCAAGGCCTGCACATAGCCCGGAGGCGCGGTGGCGCGAACGCCGGGATAAAAGTTGGCGGCCGCCTTGACCGGGGCCAGGACGGCCGTATCGGCGGCGAAGTCGACCAGACTTTCCGCGCCGGTCAGCAAGCCGTCGAGGATCAGCACCGGATGGCCCTCGCGGCCGATGCGCAACCGCTCGATGCGAGGATCCAAACCGGGCCCGAAGGCGCTCACCGCCGGGGCGCCTCGCCGGCCTCGGCCGTGGCCATGTCCGGGGCCTTGGAGGTGAAGCCCTTCGTGTAGACGTCGGTCAGCAGGGCGCGATGGTCGGGCAGGCTGGCGGCGGCCCGCAGCCCCGCCTCGCGCACCCGCGCGAAGTCGGCCCGCGCAAGGTCGCCATGCAAGTGGGCGGCCGGATCGATGGTGGCCTCGTAGCCCATGCCGTAGAGAATGTACTGGTAATTGAAGTACTTGAAGCTCTCGTGCAGGTTCGGGAAGTCGAACACGTTGGGCGGCCGGTGCTTCCACATCGCCAGATGGTCCTGGAGACTTTCCGGGATCGAGGCCGGGTCGGCGTTGTCGGTCCAGAAGCTGTTGTCGGTGCGCTGGCTCAGGCAGTAGTGCAGCTTGATGAAGTCGATGGCCCGCAGGTAGCGGTCGTTCATCGCCGTGTTGAACTGGCGGGCGGCGGCCTCCATCCCGCCCTGGCGCGGCAGGTTGCGGGCCAGCATGTAGGCGGCGGCCTCGATCAGCACGATGCCGGTGGATTCCAGCGGCTCCAGGAAACCGCCCGCGAGGCCGACGGCGACGCAGTTCTTGATCCAGTGCCGCTCGCGGTGGCCGACCTTCAGCTTCAGCAGGCGCGGGTTGAGCCCCTCGCCCGCCTTGCCGACATAACCGCGCAGGATCTCCTCGGCGCGATCGTCCGTGGTGTGACGACTGGAGTAGACGTAGCCCGTGCCCCGGCGCTCGGGCAGGCCGATGTCCCAGGTCCAGCCGGCCTCGTGGGCGGTCGAGATGGTGGTCGTGGCCACTGGGGCGTCGGGACGGTCGTAGGGGACCTGCAGGGCCAATGCGCGGTCGACGAACAGGGTGTCGCCCTTGTCGATCCATTCCGAGCCCATGGCCTCGCCGATCAGGGCCCCGGCGAACCCGGTGCAGTCGATATAGAGGTCGGCCGTCAGGTCGCCGTGCTCGCGCGTCTTCACCGAGGCGATCGCGCCGTCCTCGGTCTTGTTGACGCCCAGCACATTGCCCAGCACGTGCTTGACGCCCGTGGCCTTGCCGACGTCGCGCAGCAGGCCCGCCAGCTTGCCGGCGTCGAAATGGTAGGCGTAGGCCATCGGCCCGCCGTACTGCGGATCGTCCAGCCGCTTGGGTCCGCGCATCGCGTCGCAGACCTTGTCCTGCAGGGTGACGGCGTCGGAGAACGGGATGCCGCCCGCCCCGCCCATCAGCCAGTAGGGCGCCAGGTCCAGGCCGCCGTTCAGCAGCCGGGGCTGGGCGAACGGGTGGTAGTAGTGACTGTGGACCCCGTCCTTGGGCGCGGTCTTCCAGTCGACGAACTTGATGCCCTGCTTGAAGGCCGCCCCGGCCTCGCGCATGAACCGCGCCTCGTCGACGCCGATCGTGCGCATGGTGTTCTGGATCGTCGGGAAGGTGCCCTCGCCCACCCCGATGATGCCGATCTCGCTGGACTCGATCAGGGTGATGCGCACCCCGTCCGGCCGCATCGAACCCAGACGCCGGGCCAGGTAGGCGGCGGTCATCCAGCCGGCCGTGCCGCCGCCGACGATCAGGATGTCGTTGATCGGCTTTTCCGTCACGCCCGTCCCCTCACGCTTTTCTCGTTCTTATGACCGCCGGTCAGGCGGGCAGCAGGCAACGCACAGCCTCGCAGATCCGCTCGGCGTCAGGACCCAGCACCACATGCACCGAGCGCTGGCCGACCCGGACGACGCCGCGCGAATCCAGGGCGCTCAGCGCCGCCTCGTCCACCCGGCCGTTGTCTCGAACCACCAGGCGCAAACGGCTGGAGCAGGCGCCCACGGTCTCGACATTGGCCATGCCGCCCAAGGCCGACACCAGGGCCTCGGCCCGTTCGTCGTCGACAGCGGTCGGCAAGGCCGTCGCCGGAACCGCCTTTGCGGGCGCGACGGGCTTGGCCGGCGCCGGCGCGCCCATGGCCGCGCGGATCTCGCCGGCCACGCCATCGGCGATCGGACCGAGCACGACCTGCAGGGCCTTGTCCGACGGCTTGACCACGCCGCGCGCGCCGAGGGCCTTGAGGGCGGGCTCACTGACCGCGCTCTGGTCGACGACGATCAGGCGCAGCCGCGTGGTGCAGGCGTCGACCGACACCAGGTTGGCCGCCCCGCCCAGGGCGGCGACGAAGTCGGCTCCGCGCCCGCCGCCGGTGGTCGCCGCCTCGGCGGTGACCAGGTCGTCGGCTTCGCGGCCCGGGGTCTTGAGGTCGAACTTGACGATGAAGAAGCGGAACAGGCCGTAATAGACCCCGGCGTACAGCGCCCCCAGCGGCAACAGCCACAGCGGATGGGTCGCCTTGCCGAAGTTCAGCACGTAGTCGAACAGGCCGGCCGAGAAGGTGAAGCCCAGCTTGATGTCCAGAGCGTTCATCGCCGCCATGGCCACGCCCGTCAGCACCGCGTGCACCACGTAGAGCAGCGGGGCCAGGAACATGAAGCTGAACTCGATCGGTTCGGTCACGCCGGTCAGGAACGAGGTCAGGGCCAGCGAGGTCAGCATGCCGCCGACCGCCTTTTTCTTCTCCGGTCGGGCCGTGTGGTACATGGCCAGGCACGCGGCGGGCAGGCCGAACATCATCACCGGGAAGAACCCGCTCATGAAGCCCCCGGCGTTCGGATCGTCGGCGAAGAACCGCCGCAGGTCGCCGGTCGCGCCGTGATAGTCGCCGATCACGAACCAGGCGATGTTGTTGAGGATGTGGTGCAGGCCGGTGACGATCAGGATCCGGTTCAGGAACCCGTAGACCAGCAGGCCCAGCTCGCCCGAGCCGACGATGGCCCGGCTGGCCCCGTCGACCAGGCCGTTGATGCCGTCATAGCCGAAGCCGATCAGCACCGCGATCAGCAGGCCGGCCACGCCGCTGACGATCGGCACGAAGCGCCGGCCGCTGAAGAAGGCCAGGTATTCCGGCAGTTTGAATGTCGAGAAGCGGTTGTAGAAAATGCCGCCGATCAGGCCCGAGGCGATGCCGACCGGCACGCTGAGCTTGGCCAGGGCCTTGGCCTTGTAGGCGGCTGAGGCAAGGTCGGCGTGGGCCTTGATCAGGCCCGCCGTGACGTCGGGCGGAACATGGAGCAGGGCCTTGGCGCCCTCGGTGGCGATCAGGAAGCAGACGACACCCGCCAAACCGGCCGCGCCGTTGTTCTCCTTGGCGAAGCCCACGGCGACACCGATGGCGAACAGCAGGCCCAGGTTGGAGAAGATCGCGTCGCCAGCCGCGGCCACGAAGGCGATGTTCAGCAGGTCCGGCTGGCCCAGCCGCAGCAGCAGCCCGGCCACCGGCAGGACGGCGATGGGCAGCATCAGGGCGCGGCCCAGGGGCTGGAGGAATTCGAGCGGGGACTTCATCGTCTAGGCTCCCGCTTTCAGGGTTTGGGCCGCAAAGGCTTTGCAGAGATCTCGAACGGCCTCGGGCGAGGTGAGGTCCAGCGCCTGGCGGGCCAGGGCCTGGCAGGCGGGCACGTTCAGGGTCCGGACCAGGGCCTTGACCTCCGGCACGGTCGCGGCCGTGGCCGACAGCTCGGTGACGCCCAGCCCGAC
Source organism: Caulobacter sp. P1_B12_2 (assembly GCF_056406675.1). Lineage (NCBI taxonomy): Bacteria > Pseudomonadati > Pseudomonadota > Alphaproteobacteria > Caulobacterales > Caulobacteraceae > Caulobacter > Caulobacter sp. P1_B12_2. The sequence continues at coordinate 5,447 of NZ_JBFTZS010000306.1, forward strand.
CAGCACCGGCACGGCGACGAGGTCGGAGGCCAGGCCGCCGCAGACGCCGACCCAGCGATGATGCTTCGCCGCGCCCCTGCAGGTCTGGTCGATCAGCCGCAGCACCGCCGGATGCAGAGCGTCGATGCGGGCGGCCTGCTGTGCGCCATCTCGCCGGCCGTCGCCTTCTCGGCCTCGGCGGGTCTCTTCCTGGTCGGCGGCCTGTGCC
>NZ_JBFTZS010000307.1:0-5614 GCF_056406675.1 Caulobacter sp. P1_B12_2
CCGCCCATCATGGGCCGGGCCATCCAGTTCCACGATCACCTTGGCCGCCTCMCAGACGAAATCGGCGAAGTAGCGSTCGATCGCGACCTGCCGCAGGAACCTGAACCCGCCCAGGCGACGATTGCGCACGAGCGCCCAGAGCGTCCTCTCGGCCAGGGTCTGATCGCGACGCAGGCGACGGGCGTTGGCGGTCTTGTCCATGGCGSGAGYCTGGCCGGACGACCTGGGTCGATCAACGACAGGAATCGGGGTTTTCCGGAAGCGGTGAAACCTCTCACCCTCCCACCGCCTTTGGCGGCGGGCCCCTCCCTCTCTCAAAGAGAGAGGGGTTTCGCGCGCACCGCCTGGATCAGCGGGTCGGCTACCCACCCCCAGCTGACCTTCCGGGCGTCCGCTCTGGGCGGCGAGGCCCAACGTCCGCTTTCGGCGACGGCGCCAACTTCCGGACCCGACCCATTGCGGCCCCTCGGAGGGACCGACTTAGGTCGGCGGCGCAGCGCCCGTCAAAATTCCATTCTAACGCGTCTTGCGACCGGCGAGCGGCAGGACGTCCTGGACAAGGTGAACGAGCATCCTGCCCGGCTCTTCAGCCGAGACCATGTGCGCGGAGTTTTCAAACCAGACGAAGCGCTTGGCCGGTGCCTTGAGGTGGCGATACCAAGTCTCGACCACGGTTGACGGGGTCGTATAATCATAGCGACCAGCGAAGATGACAACGGGGCAGTCGAGCTTGCGCACGACCGTGAAATTCACCCGGGCCAGGTCAGGCAACAACGCCGGAAGAGTTAGGGCGCTGCCCTTGTCGATGGCGTCTAGGTCGGCGTCGGAATAGTCCGGCGATAGTGCCTGAGCGTTGGACCAATACCCATAGCTGTCCCGACCGTGAGTCAGTCCGCCATAGTGGACGCTCCATTTGCGCTGAATCCCGATCTTGGCGAGCGGCAGGGACCCATCCGCCTCCGGATAGGGCGCTATCGCCTCCAGTTCTTTGACGGCCACAACGTTGCGATCGGCCTTCGCGGCGTCAAGGGCGAAGGCGTAACCAACCGTCTCGCCTTCGCGCATGTCGATGATCTGGCCGACGCCGATATAGGCATACAGCCACTCTGGACGCCGTTGCGCGAGGCTGAGCCCCAGCACGGTTCCCCACGAGTGACCCATGACGAAAATCTTGTTCTGGTCATAGGTGGTGCGCAGATACCCCACCAGTTCCTCGGCATCCTTGACCATGCGCTCTTCCGAGAGGGTTGGGCCGACCGCTGCGGGATCGTTCAGGCCATAGGTCTTGCCCGCGCCCCGCTGGTCCCACTCAACCACGGTGAAGTAGTCGGTCCAGGGCGCTTCGAACAGGAATCGGTTGGGTAGTTCGGGCGCCGCTGGCCCACCGTGCAGAACAAGCAAGATCGGATTTCGCCTGTCGCGGCCTCGAACGGTGATCCACTGGCTTATACCCCCGATCAGAACGGACCGGGCCTCGTCGACGCCGTTCGACGAGGTGATCTTCTGGGCGTCGGCGAGCAAGGCCTGGACCTGAGCGCGCGTCATCGGTTCGTTCGCCGTCGCGGGGCTCGCGAGCAACGATAGGGCAAACAACGCGGACAGGGCTATACTGCGCACCTCAAGTTTCATTCCGACCTCCACCTCTTGATATTCAGAGGCTTTGAAGATCGGCTCTGGATGCGAATGAACTAAATTTAATGCGCAACCTTGCATTGGCCGTATTGGGCGATGAGCACCAACTTCTTTGGGAATTGGCGATATCCAGTCAATTCTGGAATGTAAGCATAGTTCCACCTCACCGTTGAAGGTCCGCTTCCCACCCCAAGCAGACATTCGGGCAGTCCGTTCCGCGACGCCTCACCGAGGCTTGAGCCGCGCCAATTCCACCTGCACCAGCGCGTGGATGTCGATCCCGTAAATCGTCAGCCCCTCGATATTGGCGTCGTCGATGGCGACGCCGGACAGGTTGACGTTGGTGAACCGTGTCCCGCGAAGGTTGACGTTCGAGAACAGGGCGTCGGCCAGATTGACGTCGTCGAAGGTCGCGTCGGCCAGGTTCTGGTTTTCGAACCGCGCGCCGGCGCCCGCCTTGCGTGCCTCGCCGGACGGCTGGCCCACGTCGATGCGGTTGCCGTCGGGATCAGCGAACACGAAGGCGCGCAGGCCGAAGTCCTTGTCGGCCAGGGCCTTGATGATCCTCACCCCCGCCGCCACGCAGATCGCGTGCAGGGCGTCGACATCGTCGACCATCAGGTGGGCGACGTTGGTGGTCGAAGGCTTGTGATCCCTCACCAGGCTCAGGTGAAGTTCGGCCTTGTCCTTCTCGAGGATCATGAAGCCGACCGGGTCGCCGTTCTCGAACGTCTTCTCGAAACCCAGGACGTCGCAATAGAAGGCGCGGGCCTTTTGGATGTCACGGACGAAGACGCCCGGCGCGGCGCGGCCGAAGGTGATGTCTGAAGCCGAGGTCATCGCACACGATCTCCCGAATGGAGCAGGGGCGGCGGTGCGCGTGCTCGGGTGCGGAGCGGTGTCCGAAGCTCAAATCTGCCACAGGGGCAGGAGGCGTCCAAGATTGAATCCCTCTCTCTCAAGAGAGAGGGTTTCCTGGAGGTCCCTTAGTACACCACCCCGCCGACGCCGCCGTCGAGGCTGAGGCTCAGGCCCTGGCTCGACTGTTCGCGCACCGTCTCCTCGCGATAGGCGGTGTACTTCTCGGTGGTCAGGATGGTCAGGATCTTCACGCCGGCCCCGTAGCGACGCAGCAGCGAACGCTCGTTGCAGTCGCGGGCCGCACGTTGCGGCCGGCAAGCCAGCGTGCCGCCTTGGGCTCCGGGGGCGAAGTAGAGGGCGTCGTTCTTGCCGCAGACATAGGTCTCGCCGCCGAAGTTGCTCTGCTCCAGGCCTTCGTAGGAACCGACCACGTACTGCATGCGCGAGCCGGCGATGCAGCGGTAGAGCTCGCCCTCATAGCCGTTGTCGATCTCGCGGTCGGGGGTGACCTGCGAGGCGGGGTGGGGCACGTCGCGGTCGTCCAGGCAGACGGCCCGGATGACGACGCGCTTGAACTTGGTGCGGGTGGCCTCGTAGGACGCGCGACGGCGGGCCTCGCCGCCCTCGACGTTCAGGCCCTGGATGTAGCCGGTCGAGACCGGGCCGGAATAGTAGCCGCCGTGCGTGCCGCCGCCGTAATAGACGGTCGAGCCGGCCGAGGCTCCCGCGCCGGCCCCCGCGCCCGCGCCGGCAACGGCCGTGCTGGTCGCCGAGGCGCTGGCGTTGACGACGACCGAGCCGCCGACGTGGATGTTGATGCCGGGCACATAGACGTTGTGACCGCCGCCGCAGGTGTTGCAGCCAGGCGGGGTGGGCGGACGCGGCGGGGCCGGCGGCGGCGCGCAACAGGGCGGCGGCGGCGGCGTGCAGCTGCCGCACTGGGCGTAGGCGGCCCCGCCCAGCACCAGCACGCCCAGGCCTCCGACAAGGCCGGCGGCCAGGCTGATCCACAGCTTGGGCAAGGTCATTTTCGGCGCCCGCATAGGCCTCTTCCCTTCACAACACATCGGCGTGCCGCTCGGCCGAAAGCCAAGCAAGAACCACGCCATGCTCGGCGTTCCACCGGGAAACTGTCCCAGGACGATACGGTCCGGGGGCTGGCCCGGTTCTCCCTGCAAGCTCGGTGCGGTCGAAAAGGGACCGTGAGTGAGCCCGCGAGGGGAACGACGATGTTCCATCCAAGCACGGAACGATTGATAGACTATTGGCGTAGCAAGGCCGTTAACGACGGCGTGCCCGCGCGCGCCAGCGTCAATCCGGGCGAATTCCTGGATCTGCTGCCGCAGGTGTTCATCCTCGGGCGCGATCAGAAGGGCCGCTATCCGGTGCGGCTGGCGGGCGGTTTCGTCACCGATCTGCACGCCCGCGACCTGCGCGGCGAGGACGCCCTGGGCTTCTGGGCCCTGTCCCACCGCCTGGAGGTCAAGTCGGCCCTGGAGGTCGCCCGCCGCCGGGGCGAACCCGTGGTGATCACCGCCGACATCCGCTCCGTGGGGGCGCCGTCGGTGGGCATGGAGGTGCTGCTGGCCCCGATGGTCGGCGCCGACGGCCAGACCGACCGCTTTCTGGGCCTCTACCAGCCCATCGCCATGATCCAGCGCCTGATGGGCCGTCCGGCCTCGGAGCTGGGCGTGCGCAAGATCCAGAGCCTGGGCCCGGCCAACGAAGAATCGCCGCGCCTGCGGCTGGCGACGCTGCACGGGCGCCGGATCGCTTAAAGGAGTTTCAGAGCTTTTCCGTACCGGGGGGAACGGAAGAGGCGGCGCGCGGGGGGCGCGCCGCAGATGGGAAGGGGGCGCCGCAGGGCGACCCCTTCCCATTGGGTTTTCGGGGTCTAGACCGCCGCGTTCAGCGCCGCGATCACCTCGGCCGGCAGGGTCAGCCGGGCCGCGCCCATCAGGTCGTCAAGTTGCTCGACGCTGGTGGCGCTGGCGATCGGGGCGGTGATCGAAGGATGGGCCATGATCCAGGCCAGGGCGACCTGGGCCTGGGACGCGCCCACGGCCTTGGCGGCCGCGTCCAGCGACGCCAGCACCCGCTGGCCCTTGTCGTTGAGGTACGACTTGACCGTGCGGCCGCGCGAGCGCCCCTCCAGATCGGCTTCGGTCCGGTACTTGCCGGTCAGGAAGCCGGCGGCCAGGCCGTAATAGGGGATGACCCCCAGGCCCTCGCGCGCCGTCAGCTCGGCCAGCGGCCCTTCGACCTCGTGGCGGTCATAGAGGTTGAACTTGGGCTGGATGGTTTCGTAGCGGGCCAAGCCCAAGGACTCCGACGTCTTCAGCGAGGCCGACAGCCGCTCCGGCGAGACATTCGAGGCGCCTATGGCCCGCACCTTGCCGGCCTTCACCAGCGTGTCGAACGCCTCCAGCGTCTCCTCGATCGGGGTGGCGGCGTCGTCCTGGTGGGCCTGGTAGAGGTCGATATAGTCGGTCTGCAGGCGCTTGAGCGAGCCCTCGACCGCCGAGGCGATATTGGCCGCCGACAGGCCCGGCTGGGCCGGCCACATGGCCACCTTGGTCAGGATCAGCACGTCGTCGCGCTTGCCCCGCGCCTTCAGCCACCGGCCGATCACGCCCTCGGACTCGCCGCCCGTGTGACCCGGGACCCAGGCCGAATAGACATCGGCGGTGTCGACCGCGTTGAAGCCGCCGTCGACGAAGGCGTCCAGCAGCCGGAACGACGTCGCCTCGTCGGCGGTCCATCCGAACACGTTGCCGCCGAACACGAGCGGAGCGGTGGACAGGCCCGAGCGGCCGAGAGGGCGGTGGTTCATGGGGTGATCCTTCGTGAGAACGGCCCTTTAGATATCCTCTCCCAGAGGGAGAGGAAGGGGCCCGCCGCGCAGCGGTGGGAAGGTGAGGGGTTAAATTGTGAGACGGCGTGCCGGCAGGGCGTCGGTGAGAAAACGGTGAGGGCGTAACCCCTCACCCTCCCACGCGTGCCGCGCGGGCCCCTCCCTCTCCCGCTGGGAGAGGGTGAATTTCTAAGCCGCCGCCGCCCGCCCGTCCTCGAACACCGGCACGTCCAGCGCCGGCAGCACCGTCTTGCCCAGGAGCAGGTC
>NZ_JBFTZS010000308.1:0-5590 GCF_056406675.1 Caulobacter sp. P1_B12_2
CCCGCGCACCGATCCGGTGGCGATCATGCTGGCCCTGCACGACGACCGCTGCCTTCTGGGCCGCCAGGCCGCGTGGCCGCCTGGCATGTATTCGGCCCTGGCCGGCTTCGTCGAGCCCGGCGAGACCATCGAGGAGGCCTGCGCCCGCGAGCTGATGGAGGAGGCCGGCCTGACCGCCACGGCGGTGCGCTACCACTCCAGCCAGCCCTGGCCGTGGCCCTCGTCGCTGATGATGGGTCTGATGGCCGACGTCGACAGCGACGCCGCCGCGCCGGACCAGACCGAGCTGGAAGCGGTGAAGTGGTTCACCAAGGACGAGGCCAAGGCGCTGATCAAGGGCGAGCTGGAAGGCTTCTTCGCACCGCCCCCGCTGGCGATCGCCCATCAGCTGATCAAGGCCTGGGCGGAGGCGGAGAGCTAGGCCTCTTCCAAGCGGGTTGTCATCCCGGACGAGCGCGCAGCGCGAAGATCCGGGACTGACGCCTGAGCGCAGGCGCTTCCGGCGGTCCCGGATCAGCGGCCCTTCGGGCCTTGTCCGGGATGACAACTGATTTGGGTGTGATGGAGCTACCCGAACAGCTTCACCAGCTCCCGCACCACCATCACCGCCAGGGTGATCGTCGACAGCGAGAACACCAGGAACCGCAGGGTCACCGCGTTGACGCTGACCTGCACCAGGCTGTGGACCACCCGAAGCGCCACATACAGCCAGGCCAGGTGCAGGGCCCAGCCGTCCGCGTGGCCGGCGATCTGGATGGCCAGGGCGGCCGCGTAGAAGATCGTCGGCTGCTCCATCAGGTGATTGTAGTTGTCGCCCGCCGAGCGGACCCCGGCGGGCAGGACATTCAGGCTGCCCGGATGGGCCGCGTCCTGCGGCTTGATCCCCGCCTTGCTCATCGCCGGAATGCGGCGGACGTACATCCAGAGCCAGATCACCAGCGACCAGGCCACGAGCACCATCACCGGTGCGATCAGAGTGTGCATTGTCGGCCCTCCCCAGACCTTTGTTTGGGCCAGCTAGCCAGAGAACCGCGTTCTGGCAAAGCCTGCCCTTGCGGCAAGGCCCGCGTGAGCATTCCCCGGATAGGCACACTTCATAATTGTGTGTAGCCTCGACAAATCCTTATACGGGATCTTGGGAGGGGGCTCCGATGTCGAACCTTGGGAAGATCATCCGGGTGCTGGCCGTGGTGGTCGGCGTCTTCGTGGCGGCGCTCCTGCTCGACCGACTGGGCGCCTTTCTCGAGCCGCCGCTGCCGCCGGCCCAGCCGGTTCGCCAAGCGCGCTGGCTGGAGCAGAACTGGAGCTCCAGCGAACGCTACTGGTTCCACCACGCCACCCAGGGCACCTCGTCGGTGCCCATCCCCTATGCCTGGTTCGTGGCCCTGGCCGAGCCGAAGATCTCGCCGTTCGGGCCCGAGCGGCTGCTGTCCGGCGACGCCTACATGCAGAAGCTCGGCTTCATTCCCAGTCCCAAGGCCGGGGCCGGCGACGCGGCGCGCTACGGCTACGCCGCGCCGATCCAGCTGGGCCGACAGGACGCGCGGGGCGAGATGCTGCCCAGCGAGAACCCCGACGGCCTGCCTGTCGGCTTCGCGATCACCCGGGCCTACAAGGATCCGACCACCGGGCAGATGCTGCCCGATCAGATCGGCCTGACCTGCGCGGCCTGCCACACCGGCCACCTGGAATATAACGGCGTCAGCCTGCGCATCGACGGGGCCAACGCCGCGACCAGCCTCAGCGACCTGACCAAGGCGGCCACCGCCGCCCTGCTGCTGACCGAGGTCCTGCCCTGGCGCTTCAAGACCTTCGCCGACCGCGTCCTGGGATCCAAGGCGACCAAGGCCCAGCGCAGGGCGCTGCACGCCGAGCTCAAGACCACCCTGAAAACCCTGATGGGCCAGGCCGCGGCCACCGCCCGCATCGACAAGGACAATGTCGACGAAGGCTTCAACCGCCTCGACGCGCTCAACCGGATCGGCAACGCGGTGTTCTACACCAACCTCGTCGCCGCCAAGGGACCCGGCTTCGATCCGCTGGTGAACTACGCGCCGGTCGATGCGCCGGTGAAGTATCCGCATCTGTGGAACACGCCGTGGTTCTCGTGGGCGCAGTACGACGGCTCGATCGGCCAGCCGGCGATCCGCAATGTCGGCGAGGCGCTGGGCGTGTCGGCCCGGGTCAACATGACCAGCTTCTCCGACCCCGCCCGCCTGTGGACCTCGTCGGTGCCGGTCCACAACCTGGGTGAGATGGAGCAGTTGATCGAGGGCGGCAATCCCCAGGAGCGCCTGCCCGACAATCGCGTGCGCGGGTTCACGGGCCTGATGTCGCCCAAATGGCCGCAGGACGTTCTGGGCCCGCTGGACCCGGCCAGGGCCGCCGCCGGGCGGCGCGTCTACGCCGAACGCTGCCAGGGTTGCCACCTGCCGCCGGTCGACGATCCCGGCCAAGCCCTCTACGCCCCCGCCAACTGGACGCCGGTCAACGAGCACGGCGAGAGTTATCTGCAGAACCACGTCATTGCCCAGAGCGTGGTCGGCACCGATCCGGGCCAGGCCCGAGTGCTGTCCACGCGCAAGATCACCGTGCCGCTGGCCCTGGGCGTGCAGCCGGGCGTCACCGATCCCAAGACGGGCGTGATCTGCTTCACCACCCCGACGCCGCCCCAGACCCAGCTGGTGTTCGGCCAGGCCCTGGCCTCGGCGGTGCAGTCGGTCGTCGACAAGTTCCAGGTGCGGCGGGGCCTGCTGCTGAGCGCCCCGCAGGTCGCGGCCGACAAGGGCAACCGCCCCAACTGCATCGAGGCCCAGATCGCCTACAAGGCGCGGCCGCTGAACGGGATCTGGGCCGCGCCGCCCTATCTGCACAACGGTTCGGTGCCGTCGATCCAGGCCCTGCTTGGTCCCGATCCCGCCCGCGACCGCCCGACCACCTTCTGCCTGGGCAACCGACCCTACGATCCCAAGGCGGTCGGGCTGGACGTCTCGTCCTGTCCGCGTGGCAGCTTCAAGTTCGACACCCGCACCAAGGGCAACTCCAACCGCGGTCACGAATTCCGCGACGGGACCGTCGGCAAGGACGGCGTGATCGGCCCCAAGCTCAGCCCGGACGAGCGCGTGGCGCTGATCGAGTTCCTGAAGAGCCAGTGAGGGCTCGCCCCTTTGCCACCGTCATCCGGGGCCTTGCGCCCGGGATGACGGTGGTTGCGGGGGCTCTTRAACCCGGTCCCGGAACGGGTCGGCCGGATAGACCCCCAGCACTTCGAACTTGTCGGAGAAGAACTTCAGTTCGTCGAAGGCCAGGGCCAGGGGGCGGTCCTCGGGGCGGCCGTCGACCTCGGCATAGAAGAAGGTCGCGGTGAAGGCCCCGCCCTCCATGTAGCTTTCCAGCTTGGTCATGTTGACGCCGTTGGTCGCGAACCCGCCGAGCGCCTTGTAGAGGGCGGCCGGCAGGTTGCGGACCTTGAACACGAAGCTGGTCACGCAGCGGTGGGTGAACGGCGGCGGTTCGGGCTTGGCCTCGGCGGTCATCACCAGGAAGCGCGTGGTGTTGTTACGCTCGTCCTCGATGTCGCGGGCCAGGATGTCCAGGCCGTAGATTTCGGCGGCCAGGGCCGGGGCCACGGCGGCGCGGGTGGGATCGGGCTTCAGGGCCAGGGCCTTGGCGGCGCCGGCCGTGTCGCCGGCGCTCTCGTGGGCCAGGCCCAGCTTCTTGAGACTGTGCCGGCACTGGCTGAGCGCGATCGGCATCGAAGAGGCGATCTTCACCGTCTCCAGCGTCACGCCCTTGTTGGCCATCAGCTGGAAGCGGATCGGCTTGAAGCGTTCGCCGACGATCTTCAGGCCCGAAGCGGGCAGCAGGTGGTGGACGTCGGCCACGCGGCCGGCGATCGAGTTCTCGATCGGGATCATGCCCAACTGGCAGGCGCCGGTCTTGATGGCCTCGAACGCCTCCTCGAAGGTGGCGCAGGGCACGGCCTCGTAGTCGGGAAAATAGGTGCGGCAGGCCTCATGGCTGTTGGCGCCGGGCTCGCCCTGGAAGGCGATCTTCTTGAGGATGCTCATGCTGACTTCCCGGCCGCATACGCGCGGGCCGCTTCGAGGTCGGAGGGATTGTCGACGGAGATCGGGGCCTCGGCGGCCACGGCGGCGCGCAGGGACAGGCCCAGTTCCATGGCCCGCAGCTGTTCCAGCTTCTCGCGCTTCTCCAGCGGCGAAGGCGGGGCGGCGTTGAAGGCCTCCAGCGCGGCGCGGCGATAGCCGTAGATGCCGATGTGACGCCAGATCGGGGCGTCGCCATAGAGCGTGGAGCGGGTGAAATACAGCGCCCGGCCCGACAGGCCGTCCTGCTCCATCGCCAGCACGGCCTTGACCACGTCGGGATTGGTTCGGTCGGCGGGCGAGGCTTCGGGCGCGACGACCGTGGCGATGTCGCAGCCGGGATGGGCGCCCAGCAGGTCGGCGCAGGCGCTCAGCACCGACGGCTGCACGAACGGCATGTCGCCCTGCAGGTTGATGACCACGTCGTGGCGGCGTTCGGGGTCCAGCACGTCGAGGGCCGCCAGGATGCGGTCCGAGCCCGAGGCCAGGCCCGGATCGGTCAGCACCGCCTGGCCGCCGGCCTTCTTGACCGCGTGGACGATGGYGATGTCGCCGGCCGCCACCGCCACCGGACCGATTCCCGCCGCCTGGGCCTGGCGCAGCACGCGGACGATCATCGGCACGCCGCCGATGTCGGCCAGGGGCTTGTCGGGGAGACGGGTGGCCGCCATGCGGGCCGGAATGACGACGATGGGGTTCATGTAGAGGCCGTTGCGGGTCAAAACCGTTGCTGCCCGGTTGCGCCCCGGGCGGTAGCGTGTAAGAGACGCGAGCGCAACATGGAGCGCGCGGGGGAACCCTCCGGGCGCGGATTTCGGGCCTGTCGTCAGACGGCCCCCAAGAGGCTGGTAAGGCTTTAGATGAGCGACCTGACGTTCAACAAGATCTTCGGCGGCGTCCTGATGACGGGCCTGATCATTTTCGGCCTCAAGGAAGCGTCGGACATCGTTTTCGCCAAGCACGAGCTTGAAAAGCCCGGCTACGAGATCGCCGTCGTCGAAGACGCGGGCGAAGGCGCCGCGGCGGCCGAGGTCGCCCCCGACTGGGGCAGCGTCCTGCTGGTTCCGGCCAATATCGAAGCCGGCAAGGCCGTGACCGCCAAGTGCGCCTCGTGCCACAGCTTCGAGCAGGGCGGCCCCAACGGCACCGGCCCCGACCTGTGGGACGTCCTGGGCCGCAAGCCCGGCTCGCACGGCGGCTTCGGCTATTCGGCCGCCATGACCGAGTTCGGCGGCAAGACCCCGGTGTGGGACTACGACCACATCGACCAGTTCCTGAAGGCCCCGGGCAAATACATCTCGGGCACCAAGATGACCTTCGTCGGCCTGAAGAAGCAGGAAGACCGCATCGCGGTGATCTCCTACCTGCACAGCCTGGGCTCGAAGCTGCCGGTTCCGGCGCCGAAGCCGGCTGGCGCGGCCCCGGCTCCCGCTGCGGGCGAGGCTCCGGCCGCCGGCGCCGCCGCCGCGGGTTCGGCTCCGGCC
>NZ_JBFTZS010000309.1:0-8238 GCF_056406675.1 Caulobacter sp. P1_B12_2
GCCCTGGATGGTCGGACCCCGGAAGCCCTTGGCCGCGCGGGCGTAGAGGTTCAGGTCGGGGTTCACTTCGTAGTTGGCGCTCAGGTCCCAGCTGACCTGCTCGTCCGACAGGCGCACGTAGCGACGACCGGCATAGGTCTGGACGTTGGCGGCGGTGTTGGCCGTCTTGACCAGGGTGGTCTTCTTGGCGTCGTAGGTGTCGCGCAGGCCGCCGGTGATCGTCAGGGCGTCGGTCAGCTTGTAGCTGACCTGGCCGAACACCGCCCACGAGGTGTTGAGGTTGTCCAGCCGCACCCAGTTGTTGGGGTTGTAGCCGGCGCTGCCGGGCTTCAGGAAATAGGCGCGCTGGTAGAAGTCGGTCGTGTCGCGCGAGTCGAAGTACAGCGCGCCGACCTGCCACTTCAGGCGGTCGTCGCCGTTGCTGGCCAGGCGGATTTCCTGGGTCAGCTGGTCCAGGTCGCGGATCTGGCCCATCGATTGGCCAAAGCCGTTGGGAACGCCGCCGACCGGATAGTTGGCGGCTGCGCCGCCGTCGGTGTCGCCGCGGCTGTAGCCGGCGGTGGTCTCATAGGCGCTGATCGAGGTCAGGGTCACCGGACCCAGGTCGTAGGCGATGTTCAGCGACGCGCCCTGGGTGTCATAGGCCTGCGGGTTGTTGTTTGCTTCGTCGAAGGCGACGCTGTCGCGCGGGGCCGAAGAGCTGTTCGAGCCCTTCTTCAGGGCCTGGCGCAGGAACAGGGTCGAGGTGCCCTCGTAGTTGCGGGCGTGGGCCGAGGCCAGGACCGTCAATTGCTCGGTCGGGGTGGCCAGCAGTTGGACCCGCACGTCCTTCTCGTCGAAGCCGCCCATGGCGTTCTTCTGCGGCGTGACGGTGCCGTCGGCGCTGGCGCCGGCATAGGTGTTGTCGACGTAGTCGTCGCGGTGCTGGTAGAGCGCCGAAACGCGGAAGGCCAGCTTGTCGGCCACGATCGGGCCGCCGATGCCGCCGTCGAAGGTGGTCGTGCCGTAGGTGCCGTACGAGGCGCTGGCGCGGCCTTCCAGGGTCTGGGTCGGCTTGTTGGTGTCGAACTTGACGATGCCGGCGGTGGTGTTGCGGCCGAACAGCGAGCCTTGCGGGCCGCGCAGCACTTCAACCTGCTTGACGTCGAACACTGGGTTGGACTTCAGCACCACGTGTTCGAGCACGACGTCGTCCTGGATGATCGACACCGGCTGCGAGGCGCCGAGGTAGAAGTCGATGTTGCCCAGGCCGCGGATGTAGAAGCGCGGGAAGATCCGGCCCGTGGTGGTCTCGGCGTAGAAGCTGGGCACCTTGCCCGACAGCGAGATGATGTCGTCGCCGCCGCCCTGAATGGCGCGCAGCTGGTCGCCGCCGACCACGGCCACCGAGACCGGGACCTTCTGCAGGTTTTCCGACCGGCGCTCGGCCGTGACCACGATCTCGTCCAGGGCGGTCGAGGACGCCTCCTGGGCGAAGGCCGTGTTGGCGAAGGCCAGGGCCGAGAGACCGGCGCTCAGCAGGAGCGCGCTTTTACGAGCGTTGAAACGAGACATTGGAACCCACCGCATCCGTGATTGGAAAGCTGAACCGACAAGAGAGAGACGAAAGCGCCGGTCGTTGATTCCGCCGTCGCTTGTAAGATCCCGCTTACTTGCTCGCGGGCCTGCGGCCTATAGGCATGTTGCATGACATCGCCGTGACAGACGTCGCGGCGAGTCGGTGACTAGATTGTCGGCAGCGCGGTGGCGCCCGTTAGTCGGGCGCCCGATCCGATAGCAGGATGTCGGCGCGTTCACGACGCAGGCGGAAGGCCCTGAACACGAAATAGGCGGCCCAGAACACAGCCAGGCCCAAGCCCACCCAAACCCATCCGGCGTTCTCGCCTAAACCGGTGGTCAACCGGTCGAGCATTGCTCCCGCCGGCGAGAACAGCAAGAGCACCATGAAGGCGAAAGCAACGATGGCGGCTTTCAGCCGGTCCCCTCGATGCATCGAGACGGGCAGTTGCAAGGCGCCTATTCCCCCGCCGCGACCCAGGCCGCCGCCAGGGCGCGGTTGGCCGGCAGGTCTTCGGGGAAGTCCATCTCGGCCCATTCCAGGCCCTCGATCGACTGGGTCCGGACCACGTCGTGCTCCTGGGCGATCTGGTTGATCACGCTGAGGTACCAGCGCTTGAGGCCTTCCGGCGTGCGCAGGGCCTGCTCGACGATGCGGGTGAACAGGGCCGCGCCCTCGGGGTCGAACTTCAGGAAGCCGATCGACTCGGCGTCGTACTGCTCGATGGTCTTGCCGATGGCGCGCAGGGACAGGCCCTCCGTCAGCACCTTCATGTCGTCGGCGTCATAGCCGCCCTTGCGGTCGATGGTGACGGTGATCGGGGCCGGCGGCGCGGCGATCAGGGCCTCGGCGATCGCCCGTTCGAACAGGGTGTCGCCGTTCAGCAGCAACACGTCCCCGACCAGTTCGCCGCGCGCCAGCCAGCAGGTCGCCAGGTTGTCGGTCAGGGCGTAGAACGGGTTGAACAGGGTGCGGACCTTCAGGCCCGCGATGTCGAGCCCAGCGACCTCCTTTTCGACGGTGTCGGCGGCGAAGCCGGTCACCACCACCGCCTCGGTGATCCCGGCCTCGGCCAGGTGCTTGAGCTGCCAGTGCAGCACGGTGCGGCCCGAAAGTTCGACCAGGCATTTGGGGCGCGTATCGGTGAGCGGCGACAGGCGCTTGCCCTGGCCGGCGCTGAGGATGATGGCTTTGGCCGGCTTTGCCACGGCGGGTCTCGTCTATCTGTCGGGGACGCGAAGAGCGCGAAATAGCGACGACGGGGCGGGTCTGGATCCCGGCCTTCGCCGGGAAGAGCGGATCGTTGGGCGTTAGAACGGCACGGTGAACTTGACGGCCAGGGCCTGGTTGCTGACCCGCTCGCCGAACTGACCCGACCAGTTGACCTTGGCGCTGGCCCCCTTGGCGTTGACGATGGCCAGGCCCAGCTCGGCGTCGGCCGTGGTCTTGTCCAGCCGCGCGGCCACGTCGAACGAACCCGCCACCGGGGCGGCGCCTTCGAACGCGGTCGTGAACTGCGGCGCGCGGCCCGACAGCATGTGGCTGGCGCCGATCCGGGCATAGGGCCGGATCGCCGTGACGCCCTGCATGAACTCGCCGCCCACCTCCAGCTTGACGCTGGCGCGGGTGGACTGATCGACCTGCTTGGGCGCGATCAGGTTCAGGGCCCCGGCGCCCTTTTCCGCGAAGCCGTCGGTCGAGATCCGGGCATGGTTCAGCTCGGCGATCGGCTTGGCGTAGGCGTGGTCGTCACCGAAGCGATAGCCGGCCCGCAGGGTGATCGCCTGGAACGTCTGGCTTTGCTTGGCCTCCGCCATCCGCAGCCCCGAGGGCAGCAGCACCGCCCTGTGCGTCTCGACCGAACTCGTGCCGGCGGTGAAGGCCATGGCGGCCGTGACCGGACCGTCCGCGGCCTTGGCCACCAGGCCGACCTGATAGCGCTCGCCGTCGCCCTGGGTGCGGGTCGGGATCCCGGTCCGCAGGTCTTCGGCCGAGAGCGCCGCGCCGAACCGCCAATGCGGACCCGCCGCGTTCTCGAAGCCCCCCGACAGGCCCGCCGAGCGCTCCCGGAACGCCATGTCCTGCGCCGTGGCGTCCAGCTTCAGTTGCCGTCCGCCCGCCTTGGTCCAGACGCAGCTGTCGGCCTCGCCCTGACCCGGCGCCGTCGGGCAGGTCATCATCGAGTCCGTGAAGCCGGCGATCGCGAAGTTGGTCACCGCCACCTGGTCGGCATAGGTCTCGGCGCTGAAGCTGTCGTAGTAGTCGGCCAGCTTGACCTGCGAGGGCTCCCAGAACAGTTCCGCGGTCACCGGCGCGAACGCGTCGGTGCTGCCGGCCAGCTGGATGCTGTTGATGTGGTCGCCGACCGCCGTGCGGTTGGCGTTGAACCCGGCGGGCGAGAAGTCGACCACATAGTGCAGGTTCAGGTCGTCGGCCGTGGTCTTCAGCTCGAAGGTGGCGATCGACGAGACCGGCGCCACCAGTTGCAGGCCCGAAGCCGTGACCACGCCCGAACCGTTGAGGATCGAGGCCGTGTGGTCGCCCGGCAGGATGTGGCCCGGGTCGGCGATCTGCAGGACGAACTTGCCCTTGAGGTCCAGCGAACCGGTGATGTCGAGGCGGTCGATCTCGCCGGCCTTGCCCGTCTTGCCCAGGTCCAGGTCGGCCAGGAACACGCCGGTCGCGGTCTGCTTGAAGTCACCTTCGACGCTGCTCACCTGAACCAAACCGTTGCCGCCCGGCGTGACGATCCCGTCATTGGTCAACAGGCCGCCGTTCAGCTTCACATAGTCCAGCGTCACCAGGGTCGAGGTCGTCGTGTTGCGGAAGGCGTTCGTACCGCCTCCCAGGTCGATGTTGCCGATCACGCCCTTGTTGCTGACGATGGTGTCGTTGCCGGTGGTGCCCAGGATCGCCAGGTTCGAGGCCGCCGACACCACGCCGTTCAGGGTGATGAGGTTGTTCTTGCCGCCGTCGATGAACACGCCCTTGCCGTAGACCGCGCCGCCGCGAACGTCGCCGTTCAGGGTGGCCACGATGTCGGCCGCCGCATAGGTCGGCGTCGCCGCGGCCGAGAGGGCCAGGCTGTGCGATCCCRCCGCCGGCACGTCGCCCGCCTGGCTCTGGAAGAAGGCCCCGACGCCGTTCTTGGCGCCGGCCCAGATGTTGCCGTTCTGGATCACCGTGACCGTGCCCGCATCGCCCGTGCCGCCCAGCGAACCGGCGAACGACAGGCCCAGGCCGCTGCCGAACAGGCCGCCGCCGCCGCCCACCGACTGGGCGAAGATCCCGACCGAGCCCTCGCCCAGCAGCACGATATTGCCGGTGTTGGTCACCGTGACATTGCCGCCGTCACCGCCGTAGCCGTCCAGCGGGTTGATGCTCATGTCGGCGTAGTCGCTGTAGTCCTCGCCGCCATAGGCGCTGAAGTCGCCCCACGAGGCGATGCCCAGCGAGACGTCGCCGGCCACGCCGCCGCCGCCGCCGATGCTCTGGGCGAAGATCCCATAGGCGCCGTAGCCCTCGGTCTGGATCAGGCCGCTGTTGGTGACGGTGACGTCGCCGCCGTCGCCGGCCGTGCCGCCGACGCCCGAGAACACGATCTGGCCGACGCCCGTGATCGTCCCCTCGCCGCCCGTGCCGCCGCCGCCGCCCACGCTCTGGGCCATGACGCCGTGCGACAGTCGGCCCGAGGTGTAGATCGCGCCGCTGTTGTCGACCGTGACCGCGCCGCCGTTACCGGCCGAGCCGCCCGTGCCGCCGATGCTGATGCCCCAGGCCGGCTCGCTGAACGAGTCGACCAGGTCCTTGGCGGCGGTCAGCTTGCCGACCTCGCCCATCGTCTTGGAAAGAGCGTCGCTGTAGGAATAGGTGTCGGGGCCGTCGTAGTCGGTGGCCCCGCCGGTGCCGCCGCCGCCGCCCACGCTCTGGGCGAACACACCGCGCGACAGCGCGCCTTCGGTGACGATGGTCCCGCTGTTGGTCACCTTGACCGCGCCGCCGTCGCCGGCCACGCCGCCTTGGCCGCCGATGCTGACCTCGCCGGCCAGGCCCGAGCCGCCGTCGCCGCCGCCGCCGCCCACCGATTGGGCGAACACGCCGTGGGCGTCCTTGCCCTTGGTCCAGATCACGCCGCTGTTGCCGACCGTGACCAGGCCGCCGTCGCCGCCGCCCGCGCCCGAGCCGCCGATGGCGATCTGGCCGCCCTTGGCCTCGCCCTTGTTGGCCAGGTCGAGGAAGGTGACGACCTCCTCGCCCTGGGTCGAGATCAGGCCGCCGCGACCGCCGCCGCCGCCGACCGACTGGGCGAACACGCCGTGCGAGTCGCCGCCCAGGGTCAGGATCTGGCCGCTGTTGGTCACCTGGACCTCGCCGCCGTCGCCGGCCGCGCCGCCCTGGCCGCCGATCGAGACATTGACCGAGGTCGCCTTGGCCGTGCCGGCGCCGGAGGCCTTCTTGGAGAAGCTCAGCGAGAAGCCGCGGGCGTCGCCGCCGCTGCCGCCGCCGCCGCCCACCGATTGGGCGACGATGCCGGTGGAGTTGCCGCCGATCGTGCTGAGCGAGCCGCTGTTGATCACCTGGACCAGGTCGCCGTCGCCGGCCTCGCCGCCGAAGCCGCCCAGGGCGATGGCGTACGTGCCGTTCTTGCCCTGGCCGAAGCTGCCCGAGGCCGCCGTGGCCACGCCGGCGTCGCCGCCGCCGCCGCCGATGCTCTGGGCATAGATGGCGTTGGCCTGGGACTCGCCGGTGGTGGTCACCACGCCGCTGTTGGTCACCTTGACCACGCCGCCGTCGTCGCCCGTGCCGCCCATGCCGCCCAGGGCGACCGAGATGTTGTTGCTGTTGGAGCCCAGGCTGACCGTGCCGGCGCCGCCGGCCATGTAGTCGGACCACTGGTTCTCGTCGATGCCGGCCATGCCGCCATGGCCGCCGCCGCCGCCGATGCTTTCGGCGAAGATGCCGTGCGACTGCTCGCCGTGGGTGACGACCAGGCCGCTGTTGTCGACCGTGACGTCGCCGCCTTCCGAGCCCGCGCCGCCGAGGCCGCCGATGTTCATGGCCAGGTTGGTCGAATTGCCGCCCGACACCGCCAGGGCTCCGGCCGCGCCGCCGGTCCCGCCGCCGCCGCCCACGCTCTGGGCGAAGATGCCGATGGCGTCGTCGCCCTCGGTGACCACCAGGTCGGTGGAGACGACCTTGACGTCCCCGGCCATGCCGCCGCCGGCGGCCGAACCGCCCAGGGCGATCGAGATGTTCTTGGACTTGGCTCCGCCCAGCGCCGCCGAGATGGCCATGCCGCCGCTGCCGCCGCCGCCGCCCACGCTCTGGGCGAACACGGCCGTGGCCCCGTCGCCGGTGGTGCCGACCTTGCCGTTGTTGGTCACATAGACGTCTTTGCCGTCGCCCGCCGCGCCGCCGAAGCCGCCGATCGACACGCCGATGGCGATGTTGTCGGTCGACGAAAGGCCGCCGCTCAGGGCGCCGGCCAGGCCGCCGTCGCCGCCGCCGCCGCCCACGCTCTGGGCGAACACGCCGTAGGCGCGCGCGCCCTGCGTGGTGGTCACGCCGTCGGTGGTCACGTGGACCTCGCCGCCGTCGCCCGCCGCCGCGCCGGCGCCGCCGATGCTGGCCGAGACGCCGACCGTGCTGGTCCCCGCCGTCAGGGCGCCGGCCAGCGAGAAGCCGCCGCTGCCGCCGCCGCCGCCGATGCTCTGGGCGATCAGGCCGTGAGCGTCGTCGCCATGGGTCACCGCGCCCAGGTCGCTGATCACCGTGACGGTCATGCCGTCGCCGCCCGCGCCGCCGAAGCCGCCGATCGAAGCGCCGATCGCCTTGGGCGCGCCCGAGGACAGGGCCGCCGTCACCGCGGCCGAGAAGCCGCCGTTGCCGCCACCGCCGCCGATGCTCTGGGCCTGGACCGCATAGGCGCGGTCGCCGTGGGTTTCGATCAGGTCGCGGCTCTGGACGGTGACGTCGCCGGCGTCGCCGCCGACCCCGCCGCCGCCGCCGATGCTCAAGCTGCCCGCGCCGGTGCTCTGGCCGACCGAGACGCCGGCCGCCAGCGAGAAGCCGCCGCTGCCGCCGCCGCCGCCGACCGACTGGGCCAGGATGCCGACCGCGTCGTCGCCGTGGGTTTCAATCTGGTTGAAGCTGTCGACCGTGACCGCCTTGCCAGCGCCGCCGCCAGCCCCGAAGCCGCCGACGCCGACCGCGACCGCGCCGCTGGTGTTGCCGACGGCGACCGCCAGGGCCCCCGTCCAGCCGCCCGCGCCGCCGCCGCCGCCGACCGACTGCGCCTGGACGCCATGGGCCCGGTCGCCGGTGGTCGAAATGTCCGCATGGCTGGTCACATCGACGATGTCGCCGTCGCCGGCCGCGCCGCCGAAGCCGCCGATGCTCAGGCTGCCCGAGCCGGAGGTCTGGCCCGCGCCGACGCCCGCCGTCAGCGAGAAGCCGCCGCTGCCGCCGCCGCCGCCGATCGATTGCGCCAGCACCGCCGTGGCGTCGTCGCCCAGGGTCAGGATCAGGTCGATGACGTCGACCTCGACCTCGCCGCCGTCGCCGCCCACGCCGCCGAAGCCGCCGACGCCGATCGAGACCGCCGCGCCGGTCTGGCCCGCGCCCACGGCCAGCGAACCGCTCCAGCCGCCGCTGCCGCCGCCGCCGCCGATGCTCTGGGC
>NZ_JBFTZS010000310.1:0-5574 GCF_056406675.1 Caulobacter sp. P1_B12_2
GCTGAGGCCCACCCGAGCCGAAGTCGTCGCCAAACGCGCGCCTTGGGTTGACGACCGGCTGACCGGTCTATCTTTCCGAGCCCACGGCGCGCGCGCCCGAATCGGAAAGGCCGTCGATGGACAGTGCGATCTTCAAGCCCAAGCCCCCGGGGGCCTTGCGTCTGGAGGTCGGGACGATGAGCGACATCGCCTTCTCGGCGGTGATCCGCAAAGTCGGCCAGTATCCCCCGTTTCACACCTATTCCCTGGGCCTGATGGTCGACGTCCTGATGGGGCAACTGATCCACGGCGCCAATCTGATGGCGATCCGCCAGGGTCAGTTGGCGGGCTACGCCGGCTGGCTGCGAGTCGACCGCCTCAAGGCCGAGGCTTGGCGGCGCGGCGAAACCCAGATCCCGCCGCCCGACTGGGCCAAGGGCGACGCTGCGATCCTGACGATCATGGTCGTCGATGATCCCGCCGACCTTCCGGCCCTGCTGCGCGGCGTCTCGCACGTCTGCGCGGGTCTGCCGGTCTATCGCATGCGCGCCTTCAACGATGGCCGTCCCGACCGCAAGCGCCGACCCATCGTCGGTCGCAAGCAGGATTTTCCGAGTGGATCCTGAAGACGCCGCCCAGCACGGGTTGGATGGATTGGCGCGGCAGCTCTATCGCATCGCGAGCGGGCAGGCCCCGTCCGGCAGCTTTCCGATCCGCCTGGTCCAGGATCCCGCGACCGTTCGCGCCGTCCTCGCCGACCCTGTGGCCTTTCCGAAGAACTACGCCTTCCTGTCGGTGTTCGCCGAGGGCCGGTTCACGGCCAACGATCCTGACTGGGGTCCACGCGCGAAGCTGACCCAGCCCGCCTACGCCCGGGCCCTGGGCGGTCTGGACGCCGACGCCGTGGCCGCGATCTATCGGCGTCATCTGGCCGGCCGGTCCGGTCCGGCGGGCGACGGCCTCCACCGCGCCTTCATCGAGGCGGCCCTGGCCGTGGTGTCGCGGGTCCTGGGCCTGACCAGGACGATCGCCTGGGACGCAGCCTGGCTGGTCCAGGTGCGCCGGCTGTTGGCCCTGCGACAATGGATCGGCTTCGTTGGGGCTGGGACAGCCGAGATGGCGCGGCTCGACGCGCGTCTGGTCGCGCTGCGCGAGGAGATCCTCGGCCTGTGGCGCGGCGAGCCCGAACTCCAGGCGCTCCTGAACGACATGGCCCGGCGCGGCGGCGATATTCCGGGCTTCGACGCGGGCGAGGAGCTGATCCAGAACATCATCGCCTCCAGCGAGACCACGGCCTCCAGCCTGATGTGGGCGGTGCATGTGCTGGCCGGTCGTCCGGACCTGGCGGCGCGGCTTCGCGACGGCGACCAGGACCCGGAGATCTTCATCGCCGAACTGCTTCGACTCTATCCGCCGGTGCCGTTCGTCACCCGCCAGAGCCGTGAGACCTGCCAGGTCGGCGGCGAGGCTTTCGCGGCGGGCGAGCCCCTGGCCATCTCCTTCGTCGGCCTGCACTGCGAGCCGAGACATTGGAGCCGCCCGCTGGAGTTCGACCCCGCGCGCGCCGAATGGGCGTCCGGCGCGGCGTCGCCCGTCGGCTACTTCCCCTTTTCGACCGGGGCGCGCGTCTGCGGCGGCATGAAGATCGCGCGCGCGGAGCTTCGCGCCGGCCTGGCGGCCTTGGTCTCGGCTTTCGACATCCAGGGCGGACCGCGCTCGAGTGTCTTGAGCTACGGATTGTCGCTTCGGCCGGTCACCGACGCCGTGCTCGTCGAACGGCGACAAAGCTAGATCGGGCCTGGGTTCGTGGGGCGGAATCGCCTTTCTTGCCTGCACGTCTCATGTCGGAGACGGTCTCCCGACTTTCACACGCTTTCCAGGATGTAATCCGTTGACGCTGGGAACCGCGTCTGCGCGTCTCCGCGGCATTAACCAAAGCGTCAGTGCTTGAGTTCGCCCGCCATGTTCCCGCGTTCAGACCGTTTCATCCGCAGATCGGCGCGCTGTTCATTCGCGTCCGCGGTGGGCGGTCAGGACGTCCGTGCACGCCTCGCCAAGGTCGCCGAAGCCATTGGTCGCTCGGCCTCGCCGGGCGAGGGCCGCTCGAACAATGGCTGAACAGTTCGCTCATTTCGCGGCCAATCCCGCCGAGGACGGCGGCTTCGCGCTCTATCGAGATCTCTATTCCGGCGGCGTGGACGTCTACCCTTACGGCGAGCGGTTCTTCGCCGAGGTCAGGGCGTGGCGACTGTCGGGGATCATCCTGTTCGATCGTCGCCTCATGGGCGTGGCGCACGAGCGCACGGCCGAGCGCGTGGTCAAGGACGGGTTCGACCACTTCACTGTCCAACTCCTGGTCGAAGGCGCTTTCGAGATCGACAGCGGCGGCGGCTATGTCGTCCTTGAGCCGGGGCAGATCGTCCTGCTCGACATGACCCGGCCGACCCGTAATCGCATGCGGGCGGCCCATGTGGTGACCGCCAGCATCTCGCGCGAGGTGGTTCACGCGGCGCTGGGCTCGACGGGCAACCAGCACGGGCGCCTGATCGAGTGCGACAAGGCGCTGTTGCTGGCGGACTACATGAAGTCGCTGACCGTCCGGGCCTCCGAGATCGCCGAGGCCAACCTGCCGGCGGTCTCCCGCGCCTTCATCGACCTGCTGACGGTCGCGGCCGAAGACGCCGACATCAGCCGGGGCGTGGACCTGAGGCGACTGGAATTCGCCCGGCGGGAATCAGTGAAGCGCTTCATCGAGTCGAACCTGCATGGCGAACTGACCGTCGAAACGATCTGCGATGCGACCGCAGTGTCGCGCGCCACGCTCTATCGAATCTTCCAGGACGACGGCGGGGTGGCGCGCGTCATCCAGGTGCGTCGACTGGTGCGTTTGCGCGCCGCCTTGACGGATCCAGGCGACAACCGGTCGCTCGCCACCATCGCCCACGATTGCGGCTTCAAGTCCGAAAGCCACATGAGCAAGCTGTTCCGGGAAGCCTTCGCGGCGGCCCCTGGGGAGTATCGCCGACAGCTGCGCGCGGCGCGCACCGCCCGCGAGAAGATGGCCGACGCCAAGGCGCGCTGGGCCTCCTGGGTCGGCGAAGTCCTTTAATTTCCCTTAACTTTCCAAAGGTTGCACGCATCTCAACGATGAGACGCCGGCGCATGGCGGCGGGTCGCGACTTGCCTTCTTAAGGCCACGATCTCCTCGCGCCCGGCGCTTGGGGGTGTTCGTCCTTTGGAGCTGTCCGCATGTCCCGTCGTCGCCGTCTCGAGCAAGGTTCCTTGTTCGCACTCTCGCTGTTGCCCCTGATGATGGCGGCGTCCGGCGCCACGGCTCAGGCCTTGCCCAGCGGTGGTGTGGTCGCCTCGGGTACGGCCGCGATCGGCTATACCAGCGCCAACGACATGCTGGTCACCCAGACCAGCGGCAAGGCGATCATCAACTGGGCCGACTTCTCGATCCAGCAGGGCAAGTCGGTGACGTTCGAGAACGGCGCGGGCGCGACGCTGAACCGGGTGACCGGCGCCAACGTCTCCAACCTGATGGGCACGCTCAACGCTTCAGGCAGCGTCTACCTGATCAACCCGAACGGCGTGATCATCGGCTCGACCGGCGTGGTCAATGTCGGCGGGACCTTCGCGGCCTCGACCCTGAACGTCACCGACGCCAACTTCCTGGCCGGCGGCGCGCTGACCTTCGAAGGCCCGAGCACGGCCGTGGTCAAGAACCTCGGCAAGGTCGGCGCCCTGGGCGGCGACGTCATGCTGATCGCCGCCGCCGTGAGCAACGAAGGCGCGATCGAGGCCGGCGGCACGGCCGGTCTGGCGGCCGGCTCCAAGGTGCTGGTGAGCGAAGCCGGCGTGAACTCCGGCGGCCCGGCCATCGCGGTGCAGCTGAGCGACTCCAACCTCTATGACGGCCGGTTCAAGGTCGAAATCGGCGCCGGCGACGTCACCAACATCGGCGCCATTGCGGCGGCGGAAGTCGAATTGCGGGCCAACGGCGGCAACGTCTACGCCCTGGCCGGCAACACCGGCGGCACGATCAACGCCGGCAGGGCCAGCGGTGGTGTCCCCACGCTGATGAGCTCCGAAAACGGCGGCAGCGGCCGGGTGTTCCTGACCGCCGGGACGGGCAACGTCACCTCCAGCGGCACGATCCTCGCCTACGACACGGTCACGATGCAAGGCGCCCAGGTGGCCATCGCCGGCTCGATCGTCGAAGCCGACGCCTTGACGATCGACGCCAACAGCTTCGCCATCGGCGACGCCGAGGCGGCGGTCCTGAACCATGCGATGGTCTTCGGCGGAGGCGCCTACGACCCCGAGACGGAAAACTACAATTACGGCGGCGCGTACGTCAGCATCACCGCGCGCACCGGCGACATCGTGCTCGACACGACCGATGTCGAGCTGAACATCGGTGATCGTCAATTGCACCTGACCGCTTTGGGCGATGTGACGCTGCATGACGCCATCAGCGCCACGCGGCACTACGACTATCCGTGGAACTCCTACGACCAATACGGCTCGCTCTATCTGCGCTCCGACAGCGCCGGTACGGGGACTGGCGTGGTTTCCGGCGTGAGCCTCAGGCAGGGTTCCGCCCAGATCGTCACCAATGTCGCCGACTACAGCACCTACGGCGCCCAGGTCGATGYGATTTCGGCCGCCAATCCCGACGCCGACATTGAACTGACCATGCTGGTCAACACCTATGCCGACCTGAAGCGGATCGCGACCGACAACGACGGCGACGCCACCGGCCAGTTCCTGTTGACCCACGACATCGACGCCTCGGCGTCGGTTGACGGCGCCTATGTGGGCGCGGTGCTGACCGGCCGCTTCAGCGGCGACGGCCACACCATCTCGAACCTGCAAGTCACCGGCCACGACGCCGGCCTGTTCGCGGGTCTTGTCAGCGCTCAGGTCTATGACCTGAACCTCAGCGGCGGTTCGGCGACGGGCAGCCAGTCGGCCGGCGCCGTGGCCGGTTATGCCAACCAATCGCAGATCTATAGCGTGACGTCGTCGATGAACGTCAGCAACGCCAGCACCGATATCGACGCCTCGACCGGCGGCATCGTCGGCCGGATATACGACACCACCCTTTCGTCGGTCCAGGTCAGCGGCGATGTGACCGGCGCGAACAAGGTCGGCGGCGTCGTCGGCCATGCCAGCTCGTCCCAGGTCTATTCCGCCGAGTTCAGTGGCGAGCTCACGGGCGCCGACAAGGTCGGCGGGATCGCGGGCTTGGCGGAAAACAGCTATTTTTCCTCTAGCCGGATGACGGGCTCCGTCACGGGCCGCAACCAGGTCGGCGGTGCGGCGGGCGTGTTCCGCGGTAGCTACTATTACTATGTGAACGACGCCGAGGTCAGCGGCGGCGTGACCGGCAGCGGCTCCGACATCGGGGGCGTGGTCGGCTTGCTGGACGGCGGCCGTGTCCAGTACAGCAAATTCTCTGGCGTGGTCCTTGGCGGCGCGAATACCGGCGGCCTGGTCGGAAACGCCCAGAACAACTACGGCGGCAACAACAGCCGGATTCACGAGAGTACGGTTTCGGGCAGCGTCACGGGCGACGACAACACCGGC
>NZ_JBFTZS010000311.1:0-5565 GCF_056406675.1 Caulobacter sp. P1_B12_2
CCCCAGATGTCGCGGCGGCCGTCGCCGTCATTGTCGACCACCGCCGTCGACAATGACGGCGACGGCCGCCGCGACATCTGGGGCAGCGACAGCGACAGCCTGGCCTCGGCCGCCAACCTGCTCAAGAAGGGCGGCTGGAAGCCCGGTGTCGGCTGGGCCAAGGAAGTGATCCTGCCGGCCGGCTTCGACTACGGCCTGGCCGAGGGCCCGCGCGAGATTCCGTCGTGGTGGGAAGCCAAGGGCGTGCGCCGCGCCGACGGGCTGCCGTGGACGCCGGCCGACGCCGCTTCGCCGGCCGGCCTGATCCTGCCCGCCGGCTGGTCCGGTCCGGCCTTCCTGGCCCTGCCCAACCACTTCGCGATCCGCACCTACAACAATTCGACGTCCTACGCCCTGGGCATCGGCCTGCTGGCCGACCGGTTCGCCGGCGGTGGTCCGCTGGTCACGGCCTGGCCGGTCGAGACGCCGCTGGCCCTCGCCGACCGCATGGCCGCCCAGATCGCGCTGGGCCGCCTGGGCTTCGACCCGGGCCCGGCCGACGGGGTGATCGGCGCCGGCACCCGCAAGGCCCTACGCGCTTGGCAGACCGACCGCAGGCTGCCCGCCGACGGCTACCTGTCGTCCGACATGGTCGCCCGCCTGAAGGCTCAGGCAGGCATCAGCTAGCGGCCATAGGCCATTCCCCGAAGGGGATTACCGTCGCGCCGCAAGGACGACTCAGCAATCCGCCCTATGGCCGCTCGGATCGAGCCCGACCACTCTTCGGCTAATAACGCCACGGAGTGCTGGGACCATGGGTTTTGAGCCGAACATTCGAGCCGCCCGCCGCGTCGCCGCGCGGCGCATCGTTCAGAGGCTGAGCGCCGGTCTCGTCGCCGCCCTGGCGCTCGGCGCCCATCAGGCCCAGGCGTCCGAGGGCGGGGCCAGCCTCTACCTGCTCGGCTCCGGCGGCCCCGGCAACGCGATCATGCCGCCCCTGAGGGGCATGTTCTTCGACAACGAGGCCTACTACTACAAGGGCGGCGCCAGCGGCGGTAAGCAGTTCACCGTCGGCGGCAACGTGGTGGCGGGCCTGGACGCCAAGATCCTGGCCAACTTCGCCACCGTCCTGTGGGTGCCGACCACCGACCTCAACGGCGTGACCGTGGCCTTCGGCGCCGCCCTGCCCGTGGGCAATGTCGATGTCGATGTCGACGCGGTGATCACCGGGCCGCGCGGCAATCAGGTCGGCGGATCGGTCAGCGATTCGGCCACCGTGATCGGCGACCCGATCGCCACCGCCATGCTGGGCTGGAAGACGGGCGACGTTCACTACCAGCTCTCGACCATGCTCAACGTCCCGATCGGCGACTATCGCAAGGACGAGCTGGCCAACCTCGCCTTCCACCGCTGGGCGTTCGACTCCTCGTTCGCGGTCAGCTGGCATGACCCCAAGAGCGGCTGGGACGTCAGCGGCAAGGCCGGCCTGACCTGGAACGGCGAGAACAGCCACACCGACTACGACACCGGGACCGAGATGCACCTGGAGGCGGCGGTCGAGAAGACCTTCTCGCCCAAATGGTCGGCGGGCCTGCAGGGCTACTATTTCAAGCAGGTCAGCGCCGACAGCGGGCTGGGCGCCAAGCTGGGACCGTTCCAGGGCGAGGTCACGGGCGTGGGCGCCACGGCGGCCTACAACTTCAAGATCGGCCACATGCCCGCCACCCTGCGGGCCCGAGCCTTCACCGAGTTCAACGCCACCAACCGGATGGAAGGCGACTCGTTCTGGCTGGGCCTGGCCGTGCCGCTGAGCCTCAAGATGCCGGCCGCGCCGCCGACTTAGGAGCGGCGCCCTTTCATCCCACTGTTCTTGATCCGCTCATCCCGGCGAACGCCGGGATGAGCGGAGAAAGAGGCGATGCTGCGATGTGGGAAGACGTCCCGCCCCTCAGTGCGGCCCCGTCGCGTCGATCGAGCTGGCGTCCACCACCTGGGCCTCGTCGCGGGCTTCGCGCGGGACCGAGGCGTCGCCGACCCGGCGCATGACCGGGTCGATCAGGGCGTAGGCGACCAGGCCGGCCAGCACCGCGACGTTCATCAGGTAGGGCGACGGGTGAGCCCACTTGTACAGCGCCACGCCCAGCACCGGGGCGATGATCACCGAGGCGCCGTTGATGGCGCTGATCGCCCCGGCCACCGCCCCCTGCTCCTCGTGGCCCACCGACAGCGAGGCGCCGGCCGTGAAGCCGGGCCGGGCGAAACCGTAGCCCAGGCTGCACAGGGCGAAGCCGACGACCAGGGTGTGATAGTCGGGCGAAAAGGCGACGATCAGGTTGCCCAGGCCCGCGCAGCCCGCCCCCAGCCACAGCAACTGGCGCGGCGCGAGGCGCAGCATGCGGATCAGGCCCCACTGGGCCAGCAGGCTGGCCACAGCTCCGGCCATCATCGCCACGCCCGCGAAGGCGGCGGCCTTGGCCGGCGAGATGTGCAGCTTGTCGATGACCATGAAGCCCAGGGTCTGCTGGTTCACCGTCTGGGCGCTGGCCAGCAGGAAGCCGTAGATGATGAAGGGCATGATCCGCCGGTCGTTCCAGCGCACCCGGGCTCTCGGCTTGTCCTTGCTGGCGTCGACGCGGTCGGGGATCTCGTCGGGACTTTCCGGCAGGCCGCGCATCACCAGGATCAGCACGACGCCGGCGATGATCGCGAACGCGAACATCGGCCCCGACAGGGTCAGCAGCGGAAAGACCAGGAACGGCGCAACGGCCGGGCCCAGGATCGTGCCCAGGCCGCTGGCCGAGGCCATGGTGGCCAGGGCGTTGGTGCGGTCGGCCGGCGCGGTGCGGTCGGCGACATAGGCCTGGGCCGCGGGGTTCGAGGCGCTGCCGACCAGGCCGAAGATCGCCCGCGACAGGGTCGCCCCGGCGAACACCGCCAGCGGCACCATCAGGCCTTTCAGCCCCATCAGGATGAAGAAGCCGAAGCCCAGCATCGACACCGCGAAGCCGGCCATGCCCAGCACCACCATCGGCTTGCGGCCACGCTTGTCGGACATCCGCGCCCAGACCGGCGACATCACGCCCCACAGCAGGGCCGACAGCGAGAAGATCGAGCTGATCAGCACGTCGGGAATGCCGACCTGCCGGCCGATGGCGGGCAGCACGGTCTGCAGGGCGGTGTTGCCGGCGGCGCTGGACAGCAGGACGGCGAACAGGATGGCGAAGGCGCGGCTCTTGGCGCGGTCATCGAGAGAGACGTCCGGGCTCGCCATGCTGATGCCTTCCCTCCCGACCCGAACCATCCTCGCGTCGGCGCCGRTGCGTTCGGCTTGTCCCGCGAAGCAGTGTCAAACATCTGTTAGGCGGCTGCGGCGAAAGGCGCAACAGGCCCGGAAAACCCCGCTCACCTTGGATTAAGCATTAACGGCGATGATCCCGGCTGAAGTTACCCCGGGGCTCTCTTCGTCATGTTCCAGATCATCGGCATCATCCTGCTGTTCGGCCTCGTGTTCGGCAGCTTCATCATGTCCGGCGGCAAGATGGACGTGATCATCGAGGCCGCCCCGCACGAACTGATGTGCATTCTGGGCGCGGGCATCGCCTCGTTCCTGATCTCGAACTCGATGACGGTGATCAAGGCCACCGGCGGCGGCTTCGGCAAGATCTTCAAGGGTCCCAAGTGGAAGACCACGGACTATCGCGACCTGCTCAGCCTGCTGTTCCTGCTGACCAAGACGATGAAGTCCAAGGGCGTCATCGCCTTGGAAAGCCACATCGAAAAGCCGCACGAGAGCGGCATATTCCTGCGCTATCCGAAGATCATGAAGGACCACTTCGCCGTCGACTTCATCTGCGACACCCTGCGGATGATGACCATGAACCTGGAGGATCCCCACCAGGTCGAGGACGCGATGGAGAAGCAGCTCGAGAAGCACCATCACGAGGGCCTGGCTCCGGCCCACGCCCTGCAAAGCCTGGCCGACGCCCTGCCCGCCCTGGGCATCGTCGCCGCCGTGCTGGGCGTCATCAAGACCATGGGCTCGATCACCGAGCCGCCGGCCGTGCTGGGCGCGATGATCGGCGGCGCCCTGGTCGGCACCTTCCTCGGCGTGTTCCTGGCCTATGGCATGGTCGGCCCGTTCGCCACGCGCCTGACGGCCGTGGTCGACGAAGAAGGCGCGTTCTACAAGATCATCCAGTCGGTCCTGGTCGCCCACCTGCACGGCAACGCCGCCCAGATCAGCGTCGAGATCGGCCGCGGCAACGTCCCGAGCGAGTCGCAGCCCAGCTTCCTGGAGCTGGAAGAGGCCCTGCAAGCGATCCCCGCCGAGCCTTGATCAGGCCGATCACGGGCCGATCACGGATCCGTGAACATTTGTCTTGCCCCTGCCATCGAACTGATGTTCTGTGACCTCGTGACGCGGCCCAACTGGACCGCAGTCGCCAGACAAGCAGTCGCAAGGGAAGTCCCTATGACCACCAAGATTCTCCGCTCGATCCTGATCGCCGGCGTGGCCGTTTCGGCCCTGTCGCTCGCCGCCTGCGGCCCGAAGACCGACGCGTCGGCCGACGCCTCGGCCCAGAAGGCCCAGGAAGCCGCCGCCTCGGCCAGCACCGCCACGGACGCGGCCGCGAACGCCACGACCGCCGCCGCCGACGCCAACAAGGCCGCCGCCGACGCCGCTGCTGCTCCGGCCGCCGCCGACGCCACGAGCGCCGCCGAGGCGCCCGGCACGACCACCACCACGACCACCACCGAAAAGAAGGTCGAGCCGGCGCCCGCCCACTAAGGCGAGCCTCGTCCTCAAGACCATCGGAAGGGCCGTCCGCGAGGGCGGCCCTTCTTCTATGGGGCTGCGCAGCCCTATAAGCGGCCCATGAGCGACCCCGCCGCCCCTTCTCCCGACTCCCCGCTGATCTGGCGCGACGACGGCATGCCCCAGTCGGCGCTGTACGGCGACGTCTACTTCTCCAGCGCCGACGGTCTGGCCGAGACCCGCGCGGTGTTCCTGACCGGCTGCGGCCTGCCCGACGCCTGGGCCGGGCGCGAGCACTTCACCGTCGGCGAACTGGGCTTCGGCACCGGCCTGAACATCGCCGCCCTGCTGGACCTGTGGCGGCGCGAGAAGGCTCCGGGCCAGCGCCTCCACATCTTCTCTATCGAAGCCCACCCGATCACCCGCGACGAGGCCGCCCGGGCCCTGGCGGTCTGGCCGGAGCTGGGCGAGGCGGCGAGCGTGCTGCTCGACCATTGGCCGGGCCGGGCGCGCGGCTTTCATCGCATCGACCTGCCCGGCTTCGACGCGACCTTCGACCTGGCGGTGATGGACGTCGAGGCCGCCCTGGCCGCCTGGGACGGCGCGGCCGACGCCTGGTTCCTCGACGGCTTCTCCCCCGCCCTGAACCCCGCTATGTGGCGCGAGGAGATCCTGGCCGCCGTGGCGGCCCGCAGCGCGCCCGGCGCGCGGGCCGCCACCTTCACCGTCGCCGGCGCGGTGCGGCGCGGCTTGGCCGCCGCCGGCTTCCAGGTCGACAAGCGTCCGGGTTTCGGCCGCAAGAAGGAGCGGCTGGAAGCGGTGGCGCCCGG
>NZ_JBFTZS010000312.1:0-5553 GCF_056406675.1 Caulobacter sp. P1_B12_2
AGCCTGAACATGGGGACAGGCCGCGAGGGCATGTCCCCGTTCCCGTTACAGCGCCAGCCCCGCCACCGCCTGCTTGCCCAACTCCGCCCGCGCCGCGTCGCTGATCGGCACCACCTTGCGCGCGTCGAGGTCGAAGGTGACGGCCACGGCCTCCGACGTGCCCCAGGCCTTGCCGGTGGTCGGGTCCAGCATCCAGTGGACGACCCGCATGGCCTGGCCCTGGGTCCCGACCAGGCCGGAGCGCAGTTCGACGCGGTCGCCGGCCCGGGGCCAGGCCAGTTGCACGAGGCGGTACTCCAGCACCGCCCCGCCGACCCGCGCCGGCTTGTGGTCCGCATGGGCCACCACGGTGTCGCGGAACGGGCCGATGAAGGCGCCGATGCCGTCCGAGACCCGGCCGATGAACTGCTCGGCGCGCATCCGTCCGAACACGTCGCAATCGGTCGGCGACAGGGCGCCCAGGCCGATCCGCTTGAGGCCCAGCGCGTCGGCGCGCTCCAGGCCGGCCGTCGGCGCGAACGGCGACAGGTCCAGGCTGCGGGCCCGGGCTTGGTCTGGAATCTCGACCTTGAGCGCCGCCGCCCGCTCGTGCACGACGCGCGGCCAGGGGAAGGCCTCGCCCTCGCGCGGGGTGACGTGGGCGATGGTGGTCTGGAAGGTCGCCGCCAGCTGGCCGGTGGCGGTGTGGACCAGCAGCTGCAGCACCTTGGCCTCGGTGTCGGAGATCTCGATCACCCCGCCCAGCATGTGCAGGGTCGCCCCGGCATGGGCCTCGCGCAGGAAGCGGATGTGCTGCTCGCGCACCACCACGGTGGCGTTGGCGTAGGGCGAGAAGGCGTGCGGCAGGCCCAGCTCTCCCGCCAGTCCCGCCAGCCCCTCCATGGCCCGCACGACGTAGAAGCGCACGTTCATGTGCCCCATCTCGTCGCAGTCCCAGGTGTTGACTCCCCCGCGCCAGATCTCGACGCCGGGATAGGTCTCAGCGGTCGTCATGGCGGCGGTTCCGGGGCGGGTGAACGGATGTTCGAACCCTAGCGGCGTTTGCTCGCGATCCGCAATCGCCCCCGCCTTGCCGTCAGGACTTCCCGCCTGAAGGCTTCCCAACCGGAGGCTTGTCGCCCGAGGGCTTCTCGTCGAGGCTGAGCTCGCTGATATAGCCCATGATGCCGAGGTTGGGCTTGGCGCTGGTCGTGATCCGGACATAGCGGGCGGTGGTCTTGGGCAGGTCGAAATACTGCCAGCCGTCGTTGGCCGCGACGTACAGGTTCAGGATCTGCACCTTGGCCAACGGGCGGAACGGACCGTTCAGGGTGTCGCCGGCGGCGATCTCGATCGTGGCGGGGCTTTCGTCAGCCTCCGGGATCAGGATGCCGAACCGGTCGAACGTGGCGGGGCGGTCGTCCTGAAAGCCGAAGATGGCGAAGGCGTCCAGGAAGGTGATGACCGTGCCGTTGGCCAGGACGCCGTCGTTGGCCGAGGCCCAGGCCTTGGTCGGCGCGGCGACCAGGCGTCCGCCATATTCCGGCGACAGCAGGTTGCGGCCGGGCGGTCCGGTCAGGGGCGCGGCGGCGGGGCCGGCGACGGCGGACGGAGCCGTGGCGGCCAGGGTCGAAGGGGCGGTGGCGGAGGTCGTCGTCGAGGGCGTGGCRGCGGGCGCGGCCGCCGTCTCGGTCGAGCGGTCCGAACCGCCGCCGCCGATCACGCCGGCCTGGTGCAGGCCGACGACCAGGCCGGTCACCGCCGTCAGCAGGCCGGCGATGGCGCTCATGACGACGGGCGTGCTGTGCCACCACGAGGTCTTGGCCGGTTCACGATCGCTCATCTCGCTCTCCCAAAAGACGGTGAAGCGGGTTGTTGATCGTTAAAAGTGTACAGAGTTTAGCGGGGGCGCCTAGAGCCTGCCCGTTTCCGTTGGGAACGGACAAGCAGGCTCTAGTTCAAACATTTAGAGTGTGACGGCCCGAAACCGGCATCCACTTTCGGCTGTCACGCTCTAGGCGTCGCGGCAATCGGCGCACAAGCCGTGCGCCTCGATGGTCACGGCGGTCAGGACGTAGCCGGCGCTGGCCCCGGCGGCGATGATCTCGGCGCTGGCCTTGGGCTCGATCTCGCGGGTGGCCCCGCAGCAGTCGCAGATCAGGAAGGCGGCGGCGTGGCCGTCGGCCTCCTTACGGCAGGCGACATAGCTGTTGAGGCTCTCGATGCGGTGGGCGAAGCCCTGCTTTTCGAGGAAGTCCAGCGCCCGATAGACGGTCGGCGGCTTGGCCGGGGGGCCATCGACGGCGAAGCTGGCGATCAGGTCATAGGCCTTCACCGGCTGGCCGGCCTGCAGCAGCAGTTCCAGCACCCGGCGGCGGGGCGCGGTCAGGCGCTGGTCGGCGGCGCCGCAGCGCGTCTCGGCGGCGGCCAGTTCGGCTTCGAGGGCGGAACCGGCGACGCCGTGGTTGTGGTGATCGTGATCGCAAGCGGCGTGATGGGCCATGGCCAAGAGGTAGAGGGCCGAGCGGTCCCGCGCAACCTGCTCCTCCCCCTATGGGGGAAGCTATCG
Source organism: Caulobacter sp. P1_B12_2 (assembly GCF_056406675.1). Lineage (NCBI taxonomy): Bacteria > Pseudomonadati > Pseudomonadota > Alphaproteobacteria > Caulobacterales > Caulobacteraceae > Caulobacter > Caulobacter sp. P1_B12_2. The sequence goes on from NZ_JBFTZS010000312.1 coordinate 2,549, forward strand.
CTAGCCTCGAACGGTTGTCCGGGATGACAGATCTCTATTAGCCCTATCCCCCGAGAGAGGGCCTTTAATACGGCGTTTGGGCGATCAGGGCGGCTTCGGCGTCGCACTGGGCCGGCTTGGCGGCCTTGGCGCGGGCCTCGGCGATCTCGGCCCGCACGGCGTCGAGGTCGTCGCGGAAGGCCTTGGAGCCGTGCAGGGCCGCCACCAGAGCCGAGGCGTTGGTGCGGCCGGCCTCGATGGCGCTGGCGTTGTGCACGCCGCAGACCACGCGGCTTTCGCCGAACGACCGGCCCCTAACCAGGATCGCCGTGGCGTGCTCGGGATCGACCTCGGCCAGGACCAGACCCACGGTCCAGCCCCAGGTGGTGTGGCCCGACGGATAGTCGGGGCTGGCGGCCAGGTCGGCGGTCTTGTCGACGCAGATCGGACCCTCGTCGATCAGATAGGGCCGCTGGCGCTTGTACAGGTCCTTGGGCTTGTTGACCGCGTCGCGCACGTCGTAGCGCAGCTTCAGCAGCAGGCTGACCAGCTTGGGCGTGGTCTCCGGCGTGGGGACAAAGCCCAGGGCGCAGCCGRAGTCGGCCAGGATCTTCTTCTCGTCGACATCGGCCTGGGCCAGCGCCCAGCGCGGGCCGTCCTTCAGTGACCGGGTGGCCAGGAAGGTCTTGCGGTCGGCCTCGTAGCGCGCCTCGCCCGGCTTGGGCGCCGGCGCCAGCACCTTCGAGGTGTCGAGCGCCCCGACGGCCAGATAGCCCKTCGGCGCGGACGGCGGCGCGTCCTCGCGGGCGACGGCGAAACCGGCTCCGCCGWTCAGGACGACCGCGCAGGCGGCGAGGGCGAGTTTGGCGCGCATGGTCGGCTCCGAGGAAGGTCTGCTCCAACCCTGCCGCCACACGGCGAAGGTATCAAGACAGGGGCGTCTGGAGTGGGCCCTTCAAGACAGGGGTTGGGCGATCAACGCGGCTTCGGTCTTGCACCAGGCCGGATCGGGCGCGGGTCCCGCCGCGCGGGCCGCATCCAACTCGCGCCCCACGGCCGCCAGGTCGGCCTCGAAGGCCGGCGAGGCGCTCAGGGCGTCGACCAGGGCGGCGGCGTTGATCCGGCCGGCCTCGACCGAGGTGGCGTTGTGCACGCCGCAGACCACGCGGCTTTCGCCATAGGCGCGGGCCCGGGCCAGAACGGCGTCGGCCCGTTCCGGCTGGGCCTTGGCCAGGATCAGGCCGACGGTCCAGCCCCAGGTGGTGTGGCCCGACGGATAGTCCGAGGTCATGGCCACGATCCTGCCGCTCCGGGCGCAGATCGCGCCACGGTCGACCTGGTAGGGGCGCTTGCGATCGTACAGGCGCTTGGGGCCGGCGATGGCCGGCCGCACGTCGCGGGCGGCCCGGTGCAGCATCGCCGCCAGCCGGGGCGTGGTCCGGCGGCTGGCCGTGACGCCCAGGGCGCAGCTGTAGGCGTCCATGATCCGGGCCTCGCGCGCGTCCTGCTGGGCCAGCGTCCAGCGCGGACTGTCCTTCAGCGCGCGGGTGTCCAGGAAGATGCGGCGGTCCTGCTCGTAGGCCGCCGAGCCCCAGGCGGGCGGCGGCGGCACGGCGACGCGGCCGTCATAGGCGCCCTTGGCGAGGTAGGGGGCGCTCGCGCAACCCGCGACGACCAGACCGGCGAGGGCGGCCACCCACAAGACGCGCATGAAAAAGGGTCCCTGAAGCAACTTCAGGGACCCTGCATTTTCAAGTCGTCCGTATCAAGCCTACTTGCCGAACAGCTTCTGCCAGCGCGGCTTCTCGCGGCCCTTCCAGGCTTCGCGGTGATAGGCGTCCGAGGCGATCAGCGGCACCACGGTCGTGGCTTCGGCGAACACCATCTGCTCGTAGGTGGTGTTGACCTTGCCCCACGAGGCGGCCTCTTTCAGGGTCGAGGACGAGCAGGCGCCGTCGCGCACGTCGGCCACGGTGATCTGGATCGCGTACTTGTGCATGTCGGCCTCGACGCCGAGGATCTCGGCGCAGACCACGGTGTCCTGGGCGAAGTTCTTGGGCACCCCGCCGCCGACCATGAACAGGCCGGTGGTGCCGGCCGCGATCTTGATGTCGGTCAGTTCACGGAAGTCGGCGACCGCGTCGATCATCAGGTAGGGCTTGCCCGCCGCGATCTGCTCCTTCTGGTGCTTGACCAGGCCGAAGCCCGCCGAGCTGTCGACGAAGGCCGGGCAGAAGATCGGCACGCCTTCTTCGTAGGCGGTCTGGATCAGCGAGCCGGGCTTCTTGGCGTTGCCCTCGCTCAGCCACTTGCCCATTTCCCAGATGAACTCACGCGACGAGTAGGCGCGCGGCTCCAGGCGGTTGCAGATCTCCAGGATCGTATGGTCGCAGTTCTGGAGCTCTTCCTCGTCGATATAGGTGTCGTAGATGCGGTCGATGTAGTTGTCGCGCAGCACGTTGTCGTCGACCGGGCCGGCGGCCTGGTAGTGCTTGAAGCCCAGGGCCTCGAAGAAATCCATGTCGACGATCGAGGCGCCGGTGGCGACCACGGCGTCGATCATGCCGTTCTTCACCATGTCGCGGTAGACGTGCATGCAGCCGCCGGCCGAGGTCGAGCCCGCCAGGATCAGCCACGGCGAGCAATCCTTGTCGGCCAAGGCCATGTTGAAGATGTCGGCGGCGCGGGCGGTGTCGCGCGAGCTGAACGACATCTTGCGCATGGCGTCGATGATCGGGCGGGCGTCGAACGACGTGATGTCGATGTGCTCGACCACGTTCTGCAGCAGCTCGGCCTTGGTGTTGTTCGGAACGGGAGCGTTCATCGCTTCGGTTTCCCTGACTTTGGACGCCCGTCGTTGGGAGTGGCCGTCCACCGGGACGGAGCGACCGGTGGGGGCGATGGGGTTCGCATCCAAACGCGTGAGCGGCGGATGCGGCGCGGGGTTTAACTCAGATTTGTCACGACGCTTAGTGACGATTTCACGTCGGGCGCTCGGTGCGTCCTTCGAGGCCCACGGCGTGGGC
>NZ_JBFTZS010000313.1:0-5543 GCF_056406675.1 Caulobacter sp. P1_B12_2
GCGTTCAGGAGTGATGTCCATGAAACCCTTCCCCGTCGCCGCCTTCGCCCTGGTCGCCGCGCTGGGCGCCTGCGACCGCAAGCCCGCTGCGCCGGACCAGGCTCCCGCCGCGCCGGCCCCGGTCGCCGCCGCCCCGGCTCCGATGGTGCGTCCCCTGGCGTTCGACCAGACCGATCCCGCCGCCAAGGTCGCCCTGGCCCTGCCCGCCGAGATCGCCAACTATCCCGCCTTGCACACCCTGCTCTACGATCGCGAGGTGGCGGGTCTGCGGACCTTCGCCGCCAAGGCCGAGACGGATCGCAAGGCCTCCGACGGCAAGTTCCCCTGGCGGCCCTACAATCGTCAGAGCCAGTGGTTCCTGGCCGCCGACGCCGCGCCGCTGGTGGCCTTGCGCGCCCTGTGGTTCGAAGACACCGGCGGCGCGCACCCCAACCACGGCGGCTCGACCCTGATCTGGGACACGGCCGTCAATCGCGAGATCCAGCCCAAGGCCCTGTTCCGGCCCGACGCCGACATGACCGTGCTCGACCGGGCGATCTGCGACGCGGTGGCCCAGGCCAAGACCCGCCGCGAGGGGGCCGTGCCGCTCAGCGACATGTTCTCCTGTCCCAAGTGGAGCCAGACCGTCCTGGTCCTCGCCCCCTCGACGAGCCCGGGCAGGGTCGGCGGCCTGACGGCGCTGATCGATCCCTATGTGGTCGGGCCCTATTCCGAGGGCGACTACGAGGTCACCGTCCCCGCCTCGGCGGTCCAGAGCCTGCTAGCCCCGGCCTACGCCGACGCGTTCGGCGGCGCGCCGAAGTCGCCGGGCAACCCGGACGGGACGGTCAGCGTGGCGATGGATGTGAAGTAGCGCCCAGCGGTTCATCCCCAGCTCAGATCCGACCCAAGGTTGCGCTTGTCACAGAGCAGTGCAATCTGAGCCCGTTTCTTTGGGGGGAATACTATCCATGCGTAAGTTCTATCTCGCCGTGGCGCTTGCCGCGGCGGCGACGCCGGTGTGCGCCACCGATCTGGCCAAGTCCTCGGACGGCTACACCTATTTCAACAAGCCCGGCGCTCAGGTCGCCGTCCATGACGCCGACGTCCGCGACTGCAAGGTCAAGGCCGGCCGTCTGCACCAGCCCGACACCAGCGCGCCCGTCTACGCGCCCGGCCTGGCCGGCGCCATCGGGGTGGCGATCGCCAAGGCCATCGCCCAGGCCGTCGCCGACGCCAAGGCCCGGCCGGTGAACGTCGAGAACTGCATGGTCGTGAAGGGCTGGCGCGTCGTGGCGCTGGATCCCGTGGCCGGCGAGACCGCCGACAAGCTGGAAACCGCCGCCAAGGTCGCCCGCATGACGCCGTTGATCGGCGCCGCCGAGCCCGAAGGCACGGTGGTTCGCGTGTTCTCCAACGACGCCGCCAGCAACCAGACCGCCGGCATGTTCTCGCCCGCCCGCAACACCATCAAGTCGGCGCTCAGCGTCGACGCCATGGGCGATCCGCCGGAAAGCGACAAGCCGACCAAGGAAAAGGCCCCGCCCGCGCCGAAACTGGCCAAGAGCGCCCGTCCGCCGGCGCCGCTCAAGGCCGAGCAACTGGGCGAGATCCCCGCCGATTCGGCGCTGATCGTCGTCAACGTCCAGGGCACGGGCGCCTTCTCGGTCACCTTCGAGCGCGCGGGTCCCGACGCCAAGACCCCGGCCTGGGCCGACGGCCGCCCGGGCAGCTTCCTGGCCGGCCAACCGGTCAAGGCCACCGCCACCGCCGGCGGCGCCCAAGGCACGACCCTGGTGTTCGCCGTGCCGCCCGGCCGCTGGAAGATCGCCCACATGAGCGCCGGCCTGTTCACGGTCAGCCTGTGCCTGGGCGCGCCCTTGTTCGAGGTGGCCGCCGGCGACGTGGTCTATGCCGGTTCGTTCGACCCGGCCTCGGCGACCAACAACATCGGCCCGGAAATGACCCTGGAGCCCTATCGCGCCGTGTTCCCGGCCCTGTCGGGTCTGGGCGACAAGATGCGGGCGGCGACCTACGTCAACGGCTCCACCGGCCAGTGCAACGGCGCCTACATGTACGCGCTGGAGACCACCGGCGGATCGTTCGCCGAAGGCTACGCCCTGGGCTCCAAGGCTCAGCCGGCCCCCACGGCCTCGGCAGCGGTCGCCCCAGCGCCCGGCGCGGCCATACCGGCCTCGGCGCCCGCGCCGACCGCCCCGGCGGCCGCGACGCCGACCGCGGCTCCTGCCGCGCCCTAGGTCGATCATGACCTGGACCCTTGACCGGCGATCGTCCCTGGCGATCGCCGGCCTGGTGTCGCTGACCGCCGCATCGAGCGCGGTCGCCGGCTCCAACTACCAGCCGCTGATCTATGGCTCTGCCCCCGCCGTCTATTCGTACGGCGCGGCGGGCGAGAACGCGCGGATGCCGATGTCGCTGACCGACACCGCGCCCGGCGGCGTCGAGGGCGAGGTCTCCAAGGACGGGGTGATCGCCCGGCACGTCCTGCGGGTCGATCAGGCCCGCGTGCTGACCAGCGCCGTACAGGGCCGCTTCCGCGAGATCCCGGCCGGCACGGCCCTGGCGCGGGTCGAGGTGGCCGGACCCGCCAATCTGGTCGTCTGGTGCGACCTGCGGGCCAACACCACCTGGAACCGGCGCGGTTCGTTCGAGTGCCTGACCGACACCAAGGGCGCCGGAGCCTTCGACCAGGGCTGGGCCGGAGTGTCGGACTACTATTTCGCGGCGGCCGGCTTCAACGTCGTCAGCGCGCCGCGCACCCTGGCCGGCAAGGCGACCTGGCGCGACGCCAAGCCGGACGAGCACCCCACCTTGGTGCTGGGCTACAAGTGGTGCGAGGGCGACGGCGCGACCAAGCCGGCGCGCTTCGCCCGGGCCCTCCAGGCCGCCGGCGACACGCGCTGGTTCGTGGTCGGGTCCTGCGTGAGCGGCGCGACCGCACCGGTCGGCGGCGGGGCCTTCGACCTGGGCCCGCTGAAGGTCGCCACCTCGGCCGGCGCCGCGCCTGGCGCCCTGCACTACAAGGTCGAGGGCCGCCTGCCGCCCACGCCCCTGCTCCAACCGGTGCTCTCCGGCATCGCGGACCTGTCCGCCCCGCCGGCGCCCAAGATCGATCGGGCCATCGCCCCGCCGGCGGCCGAACTGTCGCTGAAGCCGCTGGTGCCGGCCGGCGCGGCCCCGATCGTCGCCGGCGGCGAAATCGCCAAGGGCCAGCCGTTCTTCACCGTCGGCGTGCGCCACGGCGTGACCGGCGTGCTCAAGCAGGAGGTGCGCGGCAAGGGCTGGTTCTTCGACAAGGCCCTGCCGGTCGGTCAGCCGCTCTATGCCGTGCCGATGGCCGGGCCCGGAACCACCGGCCTGGTCTGGTGCGCCCCGCGCCAGGACGACAAGCCGAAGGGCAAGTCGCCCACTCGCTGGGCCGCCGCCTGCCTGCCGCAGAACGCCACCCAGGCCAATTGGGTCGAGGCCCAGACGGCGATGATGAGCGTCAACCTGTCGTGGTTCTCCGGCAGCCGCACGACCAACGCCCTGGACGTCGAGCGCGCCCCGATCGAGCTGCCGCCGATGACGCTGAGCTACGTCTTCGCCGGCTGGAGCGAGCAAGGCTCGCTGATGCTGGAGGTCCGCCTGGACTGGGGCGAAGGCCCGCAACTGCTGCGCGCCCTGCGCGTCGCGCCAGGCGCCGACGGGGTGGTGTCGGTCAAGACCATGGACGGGACGATCGCCATCAAACGCATCGGCGACGCCGCCCAGGCGCAAGCGATCAAGCCGCTGCTGGCCCAGGCGGACGTGGTCTACTAGCTCCCTAAAGCGGGATGTTGTCGTGCTTCTTCCAGGGGTTCGACAGCTCTTTCCCCTTCAGGCTCTTCAGCGCCCGGACGATGCGCTTGCGGGTGCCGTGGGGCATGATCACGTCGTCGATATAGCCGCGGCTGGCGGCGACGAACGGGTTGGCGAAGCGGTCCTTGTACTCGGCCTCGCGGGCGGCCAGAGCCTCGGGGTCCTTTGCCTCCTGCCGGAAGATGATCTCGACCGCGCCCTTGGCGCCCATGACCGCGATCTCGGCGGTGGGCCAGGCGTAGTTGAAGTCGCCGCGCAGGTGCTTGGAGCTCATCACGTCATAGGCCCCGCCATAGGCCTTGCGGGTGATCAGGGTGATCTTCGGCACGGTGGCCTCGGCATAGGCGAACAGCAGCTTGGCGCCGTGCTTGATCAGGCCGCCGTACTCCTGCTTGGTGCCCGGCATGAAGCCGGGGACGTCGACCAGGGTGATGATCGGGATGTTGAAGGCGTCGCAGAACCGCACGAAGCGGGCGGCCTTGCGGCTGGAGTCGATGTCCAGCACGCCGGCCAGCACCTGGGGCTGGTTGGCGACGATGCCGACGCTCGTACCGTCCATCCGGGCGAAACCGCAGACGATGTTCTTGGCCCACTCGCTTGAGATCTCGAAGAAATCCGCCTCGTCGACGACCTTCAGGATCAGCTCCTTCATGTCGTACGGCTTGCCCGGATCGCTGGGGATCAGGCTGTCGAGGCTGGCCTCCTCGCGATAGGCCTCGTCGAAGCTGTCGCGTTCCGGGGCGGGGTCGCGGTTGGACGAGGGCAGGAAGTCGATCAGACGGCGCACCTGGGTCAGGGCTTCCAGGTCGTTCTCGAACGCCCCCTCGGCCACGCCCGACTTGCTGGCGTGCACCCGGGCCCCGCCCAGCTCCTCGGCGGTGACCACCTCGTTGGTGACGGTCTTCACGACGTCAGGGCCGGTCACGAACATGTAGCTCGTGTCCTTCACCATGAAGATGAAGTCGGTCATGGCCGGCGAATAGACGTCGCCGCCGGCGCAGGGGCCCATGATCACGCTGATCTGCGGGACGACGCCCGAGGCCATGACGTTCTCGAGGAAGATGTCGGCGTATCCGGCCAGGCTGTCGACGCCTTCCTGGATGCGCGCTCCGCCGGCGTCGAACAGGCCGATGATCGGCGCGCCGACCTTCATGGCCTGGCGTTGAACCTTGACGATCTTGGCCGCGTGGGCGCCCGACAGGCTGCCGCCGAACACCGTGAAGTCCTTGGAGAAGACGTAGACGACCTTGCCGTTGATCGTGCCCCAGCCGGTGACGACGCCGTCGCCCGAGATCTTCTGGTCGGCCATGCCGAACTCGGTGCCGCGGTGTTCGACGAACATGTCGAACTCCTCGAAGCTGTCCTCGTCCAGCAGCAGGTCGATGCGCTCGCGCGCGGTCAGCTTGCCCTTGGCGTGCTGGGCGGCCACCCGCTTCTCGCCGCCGCCGGCCCGGGCCTGCTCGCGACGACGATCGAGTTCCTCGAGAATATGCTGCACGCGGACGCTCCCCTGCTCTCTAACCTGGGCGGTTTTCCCACCTTATGAGCCGAGCCGTAATGGCGCGAGCTTTCCGTGGCAAGCGTCCCTTGCGGCAGTGCAGCAATGATCGCCGATCGGCTAAGTGCTTGAACGTTTGGAAGGGGCTCAGCGCCGCAGCGCCGCGAACCACCGCTCCAGCACCTGGGCCTCGACCGCCAAGGCC
>NZ_JBFTZS010000314.1:0-5536 GCF_056406675.1 Caulobacter sp. P1_B12_2
GGCGAGCCAGGCCGGGGCCCTTGGGTCCCGGCCTGCCGTCACGACATTGGCGCATCGCGACACTATCTATCGCGTGACGACGAGAGATGACCCGGAACGAAAGCCGCGCCCGGTCGCTTGTCCGCCAACCGAGGAGACCAACATGGCCGCCATTCCGAACCTGGACGAGTTCATCCTGGAAGAGACCGAAGACGGCATCTTCCTGACCGTCACCGGCGACGACGAGCAGACCTTGAAGCTGAAGGTCACGCTGGACGACCTGGAGGAGATCGTCGAGGTCATCGACGAAGTGTTCGGGTTGGAAGAGGACGACGGGGCGGAAGAGGAAGAGAGCGCGGGGTAAAGCGCTTCTCTCCACTATCAAATGATCCGCTCATCCCGGCGAATGCCGGGACCCAGATCCCAAAGCGAAGAGCCTGATTGGACAGGCCCAGCGTTCTTGGCGTCAGCCACACCGCCAGTCCATCTGGGTCCCGGCATTCGCCGGGATGAGCGGTGTTTAAAAGTTACCGCCCCGCCGCCTTGTTCAAGCCGTCCAGATCGTCATCGAGCGCCCGGGTCGCGGTGACCACGGTCGCCACCGCATGCTTGAAGAAGTCCTGCGGGACGGTCGCGAAGTCGTCGGTGGGCTGGTGGTATTCGGGGTGGTCCTCGACGCCGAAATAGACCCAGGGCACGCCTGCCGCGGCGAAGGCCCCCTGGTCGGACTGGGCGGTCCAGTTGTTCTCCTTGCCGTGGGCGTCGGTGTCGTGGCCCAGCAGCAGCTTGACCGGCGCGGTCTTGGCCACCCCGTCCAGCACCGGTTTCAGCCAGGGCTGCGGACCGGCGCCGCTGACGTAGAGCTGGTTGCGGGCGTTCTTGCTGATCATGTCGAAATTGATGTTCATGCCGATCGTCGCCAGCGGCACGGGCGGATCGGCGACGAAGGCCTTGGCCCCGCGCAGCCCGCTCTCTTCGGCGTCGAAGGCGACGATCAGCACGGTGTGGCGCGGCGGCCGGGCCTTGAACGCCTCGGCCACGGCCAGCAGGCCGGCGATCCCCGAGGCGTTGTCGTCGGCCCCGTTATAGACCTGCCCCTTGCGGACCCCCAGGTGGTCATAATGGGCCGAGACCACCAGCACCTTGTCCGAGCTGGACGTGCCCTCGATCCGCGCCACCAGGTTCACACCGGTGACCTCCTTGCCGAACTTGGGCTTGAAGGTGAAGGGCCGCTCGAACGTCGCCCCTTGGGGCCGCAGCCCGATCTGGCCGAAGCGCTTTACGATATAGGCCCGCGCCTTGGCCCCGCCCGGCGTGCCGACTCCCCGGCCCTCCATGTCGTCGGCCGACAGGATGCGGACGTCGTCCAGCGCGTGGGCGCCGGGCTTGGGGGCGGCGTGGGCGGGCGCCGAGAGCATGAGCCCGAGGGCGGCGGAGACCAGGAGCAGGCGCATGCGAAGACCTCGTTGACCCGGTCTTATTGGCTTGCGTCGCCCCGATTTCGCAATGAATTCATCGTCATTTTTTGCCGTGCTTCATTTGGGCGAAGTCGTCGGGGCGCGCGTCGCGGACCCAGCGTAGGCGTCCACTGTCCGCCCCTTGGCTGGCCACGACTGCCGCCCGAACCGCCGCGACGTCGGCGGCGATACAGTTCCCCGTTTCGCCGTCGGGGCTGAGGCCAGGAGGCAGTTTTCGGTCTTTCGCCTCGGCGCCTGAGTCGTCAGCGGATCGATTGCAGAGGGCGAACCAGACCAGCGCCTCGATCATGCGGCCGCCCTCGTCCCGCGCCACCGGCTTCAGGCCGTAGTAATAGTAGATCGACCATCCGTCCCGCGCGTCCTCGTACTGAACCAACTGCGGATCTCCCGGCGTCATCAGGAAGGGACGGGATTCCCAGGCGCCGCGCTCGACACTGAACTCTTGGATCGCGCTGAAGCCCGAGGTCGCGTCGGACCTGACCAGCGTGCTGTCCACACAGCTCGGCCATCGCCGAGTTGGCTTGCGGGCGTCGAACCGGCACGCGTCGTCGACCAGGACCCACCAGCCCTCCCGAAGCATGACGGCGCCCTGCGTATCCGCAGGCAAGATCAGCGGCGTCTTGGAAACCACCGCATCACAGCCGGACAGGGCGGCGACGGCCAGGATCGTCAGCACGATGCGAAACAAGTTCACGACAGCCTCACGGGGAAATCACGCCACTGTGATCAGTCCGTGATTCCGTTATCTCGCAAGCTGAAAAGCAACGCTCCAGCACTGAACCGCATTTTTCCCGTATGCCCGTTCTTAAGGTTTACGCGGCATACCCGAGACGGAGAGATTCGGAGTCCACCGCCGTGCCCATGTCCTTTCCCGACCTCGAAGCCCGCCTGCACGACGCCTTCCCCGACGCCGAGATCGTGCTGACGGACCTCGCCGGCGACGGCGATCACTACAAGGCGCGCATCGTCTCGCCAGCCTTCCGGGGCCTGAACCGGGTCAAGCAGCACCAGATGGTCAACCGCGCCCTGGCCGACGTGCTGGGCGGGACGCTGCACGCCCTGGCCCTCGAAACCGCGGCCCCCACGGAGTAGACGGCATGCGCTACCGCCCCTTCGGAAGCGCGGGCGTGGCGGTCTCGGCGATCACGCTGAGGCTTGAGGACCAGCCTCGCCTGCGCGGCGCCGACTGGCGCAAGCTGATCTTCGCGGCGCTGGAAAGCGGCATCAACAGCTTCGAGATCGACGGCGTCTCGCCCGCCCTGATCGAGGGCGCGACCGAGGCCTTCTCCACCGTCGAGCGGCGGCTGCTGTTCATAGGCTGGCGGCTGCGGGGCTCGATGGATCGCGCCCTGAGGGCCCAGGCCGTCCACGACATGGTCGACCAGGCCCTGGACCGCACCGGCCTTGGACACCTGGACCTGGCCACACTGGACGATCCCGACGCCAACGCCTTTCCCGCCGAGACCCTTGAGCAGTTGAAGGCCCTGCGAGGCTCGCGGCTGATCCGCCTGCTGGGCGTGGCCGGAGCCGGCGACAAGTTCGACGCCTATGTCGCATCGGGCCAGTTCGAGGCCATGTCGACGCCGTTCAACCTGGCCTCGGGCTGGATCGAGCGCAATCGCGTGCGCGCCGCCATGAGCCGCGAGATGGCCGTGATCGCCCAGGACTACTGGCCCAACGTCCTGCGCGAGGACCACAAGCACAGCTTCCTGCCCAAGCCGTCGCTGTGGCGGCGCAAGACCGACCCGCTGGCCGATGTCGGCGGCTACGACTTCCTGCGCAACACGCCGGGCTGGAACGCCCAGCAGATCTGCCTAGCCTACGCCCTGACCGAGCCGTCCCTGGCCACCGTGCAGGTCACGGCCAGCACACCGGTCGAGATCGAGGGTCTGGCGGCGATGGCCGAGCGCGACCTGCCCACCGGCTGCGCCGCCCAAATCGAGATGGCCCGCTTCTCGGCCCAGGAAGCGGCGAAGGCAAAGCGTCACGCCTGAGGCCTCCAGACGGCGCCAAGACTTGACCCGAGGGGTCGCGGCGCCTAGCTGAGAGCCTACGCCCAAGGATTTCTTTCCATGACCGACGTCGCCTCCTCCCCCGCCCTCGACTTCATCGCCAAGACCGTGGCCGAAAACCCCGTGGTCCTGTTCATGAAGGGCGTGCCGGACCAGCCGCGCTGCGGCTTCTCGTCGATCAGCGTGCAGATCCTCGACCACCTCGGCGTCAGCTTCATCGGCGTCGACGTGTTGCAGGACGACGAGCTGCGCGCGGGCGTGAAGACCTTCACCGACTGGCCGACCATCCCCCAGCTCTACGTCAAGGGCGAGTTCATCGGCGGCAGCGACATCGTCCGCGAGATGTTCCRGTCGGGCGAACTGAAGACCCTCCTGGCCGAACAAGGCCTTATCGAAGCTTGAGCAAGGTCTTCGTCCCACCTGGCGACGCCTTCAAGCTGACCTTCGAACCGAAGGCGTCTGAGATCGACGCCAACGGCCACGTCAACAACGTGGTCTATCTGGCCTGGGGCCAGGATCTCGCCATAGCGCATTGGGATGCTTGGGCTTCGCCCGAAGAGCGGGCTGGATGGAGCTGGGTCGCGCGCCGCCACGAGATCGACTACCGCCGCGAACTGCTGCCCGACGAGATCGCCACCGGCTACACCTGGGTGGGCGAGCTGAAGGGCCCGCGCTTCGAGCGCTTCTTCCGCATCGACGGCCCGGACGGCGAGATGTGCGCCCAGAGCCGCACCGACTGGGTGCTGATCGACATCGCCGCCAAACGCCCGGCCCGCGTGCTGCCCTGGATGGTCGAGCGGTTCACGCCGAAGGGGTGAGCGAAACGAGCGTCGAAGGACGCACGATGTCGCCGCTCAGCGCGGCGCGCCCACTGGATTGAGCACCGCCAGCCGCCCCTGCCCCGGCAATCCCAGCTCCTGATAGCTGAAGCGCACGTCCGCCGTGGTCGGCGCGCGTCGGCACAGATCCAGCCGCTTGCGCGCGAAGGCCACCGTCGGCTGGGGGCCGGATCGATCGACATAGAAGGTGAAATCCTCCCGGGTCGTGCAGCCGGTGGAGACCACGCTCAGGGTCAGACCCGTGGCGTCGGCCTCGACGGCGCTCAGGGCCTCCAGCTCGGCCGGAGCGTTGCGCCCGCTCGCCACCAGCGTCACGCCGCCCCGCCCCACGCAGCCGCCCAAGGCCAGAAAAAGCCCCGCGGCCAGCAGTCGGCGTCGGTCGAAGGTCATGTGCGCCTTGGCAAGGAAGGGAAACTGAGCCCTAGTTTGCCCACGGCTCAGCCGCGCGCAACCGACGAGACCCCCAGTGCCCGGTAAATTCCTTTCGATCGCCCTGACGGCCGCGTGCGTGGCCGCCGCCTCCGCCGCTTTTTCCGCTGACGCTCCGCTCAAGGATTTTGGGGCGCTCGACGCCGAGGCCGCCCGGCTGATGGCGGTCGGCAAGATCCCGGGCCTGGCCTATGCGGTGATCGAGCACGGCAAGGTCGTCCACGTCAGCGCCCAGGGCTGGCGCAACGTCGACAAGAAGCTGCCGCTGACGCCCGACACGATTATGTACGCCGCCTCGATCAGCAAGGCGGCCTTCGGCCAGTATGTGCTGATGCTGGTCGACGACGGCAAGCTGGACCTGGACACCCCGATCAAGACCTATCTGCCCAAGCCCCTGCCCGACTATCCCCGCTACGCCGACCTGGCCGGCGATGCGCGCTGGGAGACGATCACCCCGCGCCGGCTGCTGACCCACACCTCGGGCCTGGCCGACCAGCGGTTCTACGATCCCGACAACAAGCTGCGCTTCAATCTGGAGCCCGGAACCCGCTACGCCTATTCCGGCGAAGGCATCAACCTGCTGCAGTTCGTGATCGAGCAGGGCCTGGGGTTGAGCGTCGGCGACGAGATGAACCGGCGGATCTTCGTTCCCCTGGGCATGACCCGCAGCAGCATGATCTGGCGCGACGACTTCGCCGGGAACCTGGCCGACGGCTACAAGGCCGACGGATCGTTCGAGGAGCATGACGGGCGCGGCAGCGTCAAGGCGGCGGGCTCGCTGGACACCTCGATCCACGAC
>NZ_JBFTZS010000315.1:0-5531 GCF_056406675.1 Caulobacter sp. P1_B12_2
GCGCCCGCCGCTCCGGCCCCGACCGCCCCCGTGGCGACGGCTCCCGTCGCTCCGGCTGCCCCGACCACCGCTGCTGCTTCGGCTCCCGCCGCGCCGCGCGCCGAGGCCCCGCGCCCCGCCGCTCCGGTTCGCAGCGACGCGCCCCGTAGCGATGCGCCCCGTCCGGCGGCGCCGTCCGCTGGTCAGACCCGCACCTACGAGCCCAGCCGCGACCGTCGCGACGACCGTTCGTCGACCACCACCTACCGTCCGGGTCCGGGCGCCCCGCAGGGTGATCGTCCGCAAGGCGATCGTCCCCAGGGCGACCGTCCGTCGTTCAACCAGCGCGCTCCGCGCCAGGATGGCCCGTACAACCAGCGCACCCCGCGTCCCGACGCCGGCGGTCCGCCGCGTGGTCCCCGCCCCGAGGGCGCGGGCGGCTTCCGCAGCGARCGTCCGCCGGGTGACCGCCCGCAAGGCGATCGTCCCCAGGGCGACCGTCCGCAAGGCGACCGCCCGACCCAGACCGTCCGCTATTCGGCCCTGGCCCCGCGCCCGGCGCCTGGCGCTCGTCCGGGTCCCGGCGGTCCGCGCGGCGCCCGTCCCGGCGTTCCGGCCTCGGCTCCGGCCACCCCCGAAATCCAGCGCGCCACGCGCTCGGCGCCCCGCCCCGGCGGCGACGTCGGTCGCAAGCCCGAGGAGGACGATGATCGCCGCAAGGCCGCGGCCCCCGGCAAGGCTGTCAGCCGCGCCAAGGGCGCTCCGGTTCGCCGCGAAGGCCGCCTGACCATCCAGACCGTGGCCGGCGACGGAGATTCCGCCGACCGCATGCGCTCGCTGGCCTCGGTTCGCCGGGCCCGTGAACGCGAGAAGGAAAAGCGCCGCGGCGGCCCCGCCGACGTGGTCAAGGTCAGCCGCGAAGTCGTCATTCCCGACGTCATCACCGTGCAGGAGCTGTCCAACCGGATGGCCGTGCGCGGCGTCGAGATCATCAAGTTCCTGATGCGTCAGGGCGTGATGCTGAAGATCAACGACGTCATCGACAACGACACCGCCGAGCTGGTGGCGACCGAATTCGGTCACACCGTCCGTCGCGTGTCGGAAGCCGACGTCGAAGAAGGCTTCATCGGCGCCGAGGACATCGACGATCACCTGGAGCCCCGGCCCCCGGTCGTCACCGTCATGGGTCACGTCGACCACGGCAAGACCAGTCTGCTGGACGCGCTGCGCAAGGCCGATGTGGCCGGCGGCGAGCACGGCGGCATCACCCAGCACATCGGCGCCTATCAGGTGCGTCTGGAAAATGGCCAGAAGGTCACCTTCCTCGACACCCCGGGTCACGCGGCCTTCTCGCAAATGCGGGCTCGCGGCGCCAACATCACCGACCTGGTGATCCTGGTGGTGGCCGGCGACGACGGCGTCATGCCGCAGACCATCGAGGCCATCAAGCACGCCCGCGCCGCGGAAGTGCCGATCATCGTGGCCGTCAACAAGATGGACAAGCCCGGCGCCGATCCCACGCGGGTCGTCAACGAGCTGCTGCAACACGAGATCGTGGTCGAAAGCCTGGGTGGCGACACCCAGATCGTCGAAGTCTCGGCCAAGACCGGCCAGGGCCTGGACGAGCTGATCGAACGCATCCTGCTGCAGGCCGAAGTTCTGGACCTGAAGGCCAACCCCGACCGCATCGCCGACGGCGTCGTGATCGAGGCCAAGCTGGACAAGGGTCGCGGCGCGGTTTCGACCGTGCTGGTCAAGCGCGGCACGCTGAAGCGCGGCGACATCGTCGTGGCCGGCAGCCAGTTCGGCCGGGTTCGCGCCCTGCTGAACGAGCGTAACGAGCAACTGACCGAAGCCGGTCCCGCCACCCCGGTCGAGATCCTCGGCCTGGACGGCGTGCCTTCGCCTGGCGACCCCTTCGCGGTCGTCGAGAACGAGGCCCGGGCTCGCGAACTGACCGAATACCGCATCCGTCTCAAGCGCGAGAAGTCGATGCATCCGGTCGGCGCGGGCGCCACCAGCATGGCCGACATGATGGCCAAGCTGCAGGACAAGAAGTACCGCGAACTGCCGCTGGTCATCAAAGCCGACGTGCAGGGCTCGGCCGAAGCGATCATTGGGTCGCTGGACGCCATGTCGACCGACGAGGTCCGCGCGCGGATCATCCTGTCGGGCGCCGGGGCGATCAGCGAAAGCGACGTCATGCTGGCCAAGGGCGCCGGCGCGCCGCTCATCGGCTTCAACGTCCGGGCCTCGGCCCAGGCGCGGGCGCTGGCCGAGCGCGAAGGCGTCGAGATCCGCTACTACGCGATCATCTACGACCTGCTGGACGACATCAAAGGCGTGCTCTCGGGCATGCTGGCCCCGATCCAGCGCGAAACCTTCCTCGGCAACGCCGAAGTCCTTCAGGCCTTCGACATCTCCAAGGTCGGCAAGATCGCCGGCTGTAAGGTCACCGAGGGCGTGGTCCGCAAGGGCGCCAAGGTCCGGATCATCCGCAACGACATCGTCGTTCTGGAACTGGGCACCCTGGCGACGCTCAAGCGCTTCAAGGACGAGGTCAACGAGGTCCCGTCGGGTCAAGAGTGCGGCATGATGTTCGCGGGCTTCCAGGACATCAAGGTCGGCGACACCATCGAGTGCTTCACCGTCGAAGAGATCAAGCGCCAGCTCGACTAAGGTCCGCTGGAGTTTTGAGAGACAGAAGGGCGCGAACCGCGAGGTTCGCGCCCTTTTTTCCTGCTCCCCTTTGCGGGAGAGGCGGCCCGCCGAGTCGGCCGGACTGGAAATCGCCCGATTTCAGGCCTAACCGTAGACGATGCGCATCCGGACCCTCCTGACCCTGAGCCTCGCCGCCGTCTCGTTGTCGGCCTGCGCCACGGCCACCCGCTACGACGCGGCCGGCGACGTCCACGCCCTGCTGGTGGCGATCCGCAACAACGACCACGCCGCCTTCGACGCCCGCGTCGATCGTCCGGCCCTGAAGGCCGAGATCGAAAGCCAGCTGGTGCGCAAGGCGCGCGACGCCAACATGGGCGGCGGCTGGCAGGCGGCGGTCATCGCCCTGGCCGGCCCGGCCGCCGACATCGCCGGCGAAGCCCTGGTCCGGCCCGAGACCTTCCGCTACGCGGCCAACTATTACGGCTACACGCCCGACAAGCCGATCCCCGACCGCATCAGCATCGCCGCCGGCCTGCGCTACATCGGCTCCGACCAGGTCTGCGCGGCAAAGAGCAAGGACGGCCCCTGCCTGCTGACCTTCACCCTGGAGGGCGRCACATGGCGGCTGTCCGGCTTCGATCCCGAAACGGCGAAGCTGCGTCTGAAGCTGTGAGGCCAGGGGTGTCGGGGACCGCTCGCAAGACGAGCCTGAAGGTCGCGCTGGGGCTGGCCGTGGCCTGCCTGACGGCCGGCGCGGCTCATGCCGAGCGCAAGATGTACTCCTATGACCCGATCTCGCAGGACGCCAAGCGGTTGACGGGCGCGGGCCTGACCGTGCTGTTCGACAAGAAGCTGACGGGAACCAAGGTCGTGAAGGTGCTGGCCACCGGCGTGCCGGTGCAGGGCCGCTTGATCGACGGCCGCGAGAAGGATCTCGGCCCAGGCGGGCTGAAGGCGATGAGCGGCGTCGACGCCGACGCGGCGCTGTACGAGATCGATCCCAAGTTCGAGCAAGGCAAGATCTACATCCGGGCTTTCTGCCCCGGGGCCAAGCGCCTGTGGCTGAGCTTCAGCCGCCTGGCCGTCTATCACGACCTGCGGGTCCAGGCGTTCGGCGACGACCCCAAGGGCGGCCCCACCCGGCTGTGCGGCACGCTGGACTTCTCGTACCGGGGCGAATGGAAGCTGCCGGGCGGCAACCGTCCCGACCCGATGGAGGACTGGACCGGCGGCAACGGGCCTGGCTAGGCGGGCAGCAGGCCGCGGACCAGCATGATCAGGGCCAGCAGCATCATCGGGGCGGACCACACCTCGAGCGGCAACCCCATGAAGCGGTTGGGCGGGCGGTAGGTCAGGCGGTTCTTCCAGAGACCGGGGCGCGGCACCTTCACCGGCCGGCGATTGACACGGCAGCCCACCACCCAATTGACCACGGCCGCGATCACCGCGCCGATTGCCCACAGCCAGGGCGCGGTGTCGAAGATCTGCTCGCCGAACGCCAGGGTCAGCAGCGCCCCGAACAGGGCGAACACGCCGATCAGGCTCAACAGGGCCAGATAGCCCCGACCGGTCCACCAGAAGATCATTCGCCGCCCCTTAAGCTCGAGCTTGAGGGATAGGCCGCCGCCTTCGCCGGCGCAACCTGAGCGACGGAAGAGGTGACGCCGGATGTCGCTTTCATGCATGCTCGCTAAAACAGGGCAGGGGGCGGGCATGGGCGATGCGCTGGCGGGCTTCACGAAGTTCGAATTCACCGACGGCGGGTGGACGCGGCCGGTCTACCGGATCGGATCCGGACCGGCGGTCATCGTCATCCACGAGATCCCCGGCCTGCATCCCGCCGTGCTGGACTTCGCCCGCGACGTGGCGGCCGAGGGCATGACGGTGTTCTGCCCCAGCCTGTTCGGCGAACCGGGACGACCGGTCTCGACGGGCTACGCGATCGGCGTGATCGCCAAGACTCTGTGCGTGCGCCGCGAGTTCACCGCCTGGGCGGGCGACCGCTCCAGCCCGATCGTCGACTGGCTGCGGGCCCTGGCGCGCAAGGCTCACGCCGAGTGCGGCGGCAAGGGCGTCGGGGCGGTGGGCATGTGCTTCACGGGCGGCTTCGCCCTGGCGATGATGACCGAGCCGTCGGTCGTGGCGCCGGTGCTGTCCCAGCCCTCGCTGCCGCTGGGCAAGAAGCGGGCGGCGGCCCTGGACTGTTCGCCGGCCGAACTGGCGACCGCCAAGGCGCGGATGGAGGCCGAGGACCTGTCGTTGCTGGCCCTGCGCTTCGAAGGCGACGCCCTCGTGCCCTGCGCCCGGTTCCAGACCCTGGAGCGCGAGCTGGGCAAGCGCGCCGAACTGCACGTCCTGCCCGACGCGTCGGCGCTCAAGGGCACAGGTCGCGACCCGCATTCGGTGCTGACCCTGCACCTGAACCGCGCCGACCCGGACGGCGAGACGATGAAGGTTCACCGGCGGGTGCTGGACTTCTTCAGAGAACGGACGGGGGCTTAGGTCACTGTCGCGCTGGACTTTTCGCCCTCACGCGCCTAGACACCCCGCCTCCTATTTCTCCCCGCGACCCGGCGTTCGATCCGCCGGCCGGGCATCGAGGCGACCGCGCCATGAAGCGCCATTCCGAAAACAAGAAGGCCGGACCCGTGGGTCCGTCGCAGCGCCAACTGCGCGCCGGCGAGCTGATCCGCCACGCCCTGGTGGAGATCCTGCGCGAAGAAGACCTGGTCGATCCGGCTCTGCAGGGCGTCTCGGTGACGATCTCCGAGGTGCGGATGAGCGCCGACCTCAAGCACGCCATCTGCTTCGTCGAGCCGCTGGGGGCCAGCATCGCGCCGCAGGTCGAGCGCGAGGCGTCCTCGCCGTCGCGCACCGTGGTCGTCAAGGGC
>NZ_JBFTZS010000316.1:0-5521 GCF_056406675.1 Caulobacter sp. P1_B12_2
GTGCTGGAGGCCGACGAGGAGCGCCACAAGCTTCTGACCAGCCTGGACACGGCCGAACCCGAGGACATGGGCGAGATCTGGGCCCGGCTGATCGAGATCGACGCCGACGCCGCGCCGGCCAAGGCTTCGGAAATCCTGGTCGGTCTGGGCTTCAGCCAGGAAGACCTGGCCCGGCCGATGGCCGAGTTCTCGGGCGGCTGGCGCATGCGCGTCGCCCTGGCCGCGGCGCTGTTCGCCGAGCCGGACATGCTGCTGCTGGACGAACCGACCAACTATCTCGACCTGGAAGGCGCGCTTTGGCTTGAAGCGAGGCTGCAGAAGTACCCGCACACCGCCCTGATCGTCAGCCACGACCGTGAGCTGCTCAACAACAGCTGCACCCACATGCTGCACCTGGCCGGCGGCAAGCTTGAGCTCTATGTCGGCGGCTACGACGATTTCGAGGAGCGCCGCGCCGAGAAGGCCCGCCTCCAGCTGTCGGCCAAGGCCAAACAGGACGCCGAACGCGCCCACCTCCAGGCCTTCGTCGACCGTTTCAAGGCCAAGGCTTCCAAGGCCGCGCAAGCTCAGTCGCGGATGAAGCGCCTGGCCAAGATGCAGCCGGTCGCCACCACGATCGAAGAGCGCGTCGCGCCCTTCACCCTGCCCTCGCCGCCCCGCCCGCTGCCGCCGCCGCTGATCCGGCTGGAGCGCGCCAATGTGGGCTATGAGGAAGGCCGCCCGATCCTCAAGAACCTCAACCTGCGCATGGACCTGGACGACCGGATCGGCCTGCTGGGCGTCAACGGCGCGGGCAAGTCGACCTTCGCCAAGATGATCGCCGGCGCCCTGGGCGTGCAGTCGGGCGAATTCCACCGCGACCGCAAGATGCGGGTCGGCTGGTTCCACCAGCATCRGATYGAGGCGATGGACCCGAACGACACCCCGCTGGAGATCATCCGCCGGGCCATGCCCGACGCCTCGGAAGCCTCGCGGCGCTCGAAGCTGGCGCAGTTTGGTCTGGGCTTCGGGAAGCAGGAGACCACGGTCGCCAACCTGTCAGGCGGCGAACGCGCCCGCCTGCTGCTCAACATGGTGGCGATGGACGGGCCGCACATGCTGATCCTCGACGAACCGACCAACCACCTGGACATCGACTCGCGCCGGGCCTTGCTGGACGCCCTGAACGACTATGAAGGCGCGGTGATCCTGATCACCCACGACCGCTCGCTGATGGAGCTGGTCGCCGACCGCCTGTGGTTGGCCGCCGACGGCACCGTCAAGCCGTTCGACGGCGACATGGACGAGTACGCCAAGTTCGTGCTCGACCGCGCCAAGCAGTCGGTCAAGCCGACCCAGGTCGAGCGCGAGCCGATCAAGGCCGAACCCGCGGCCGCGCCGGCCCGCAAGACCGTCGCCATCGAGCCGCTGAAGCGCAAGATCGAAGCGGCCGAGCAGGTGGTCACCCGCACCACCCGCCAGGTCGCCGAGCTGGAAACCCAACTGGCCGACCCGCAGCTCTACAAAAACCCGACCAAGGTCGCCGAACTGACCAAGCGCCGCGACAACGCCAAGTCCAAGCTGGACGAGGCTGAGGCGACCTGGATGGGCCTGGCCGAGGAGTTGGCGGAGGCCCAGGCGTAGCGCGCGTTACAGCTTAGGGTAAACGCGCCTAAACCACGTCTCTTAGCCAATATGTGAGATCCGGGCGCGTATTCCTGCTCGCATGAGTTCAGGAACCGCGTCCCGAAATCACATCGTCGCCAATCCGGAAGGCCTCTCGGCCGAGTCCGTTCTGGCGGCTTTCGGCCAATGGCTGGACCAGCGCCTGGCTGACGCCATGCGGCTGGACATGGACCTGGCGTTCCGCGACCGTCCGTTCGACATCGAGATCGGCCGCACCCCGCCCCTGGTGGGTTGGGAGCATCGCTACCTGCAGCCCGGCGCCCCGGCCCCGCGCGGCAAACTTTGGACTGTTTATCGCCTGCAGGACCAGACCGGCCGCCCCGCGCCGCTGCTCAAGCACGCCGATGACTATGCCGACACCATGACCCCGTTGCTGGGCGAGTTGGGCTATCTGGGCGTATTCGACGGCGAGCCCGCGCTGTTCCCAGGCGTCGGAACCCGCTAGCGCCCCCAGGGCTTACGCTCGCGCCGGCCCGGGTCCATGCTGTCGGCAACCCCGGGGCCGCTCATGTCGCAAGAATCCAGGTTGA
The DNA here is from genome assembly GCF_056406675.1 of Caulobacter sp. P1_B12_2. Taxonomy (NCBI): domain Bacteria; kingdom Pseudomonadati; phylum Pseudomonadota; class Alphaproteobacteria; order Caulobacterales; family Caulobacteraceae; genus Caulobacter; species Caulobacter sp. P1_B12_2. The sequence continues at coordinate 2,196 of NZ_JBFTZS010000316.1, forward strand.
AGGTCGGAGTCGATGTCCCCTGGGTGACCAGTTGGAGCGACGAAGAGAGTCTGGGCGTACGGCCCTGCCCGACCGTCGGCGGCCGCTTGGCTGTCTGCCAGGCCGAGCGTCCGGGACAGGGCAAGCCGCAATATTCGCTGAACCATTTCCGTCGCCAGCGGGAGACCGTGGGCCGAATGCTGTGCCCGATGTGCGGCGCGCCGACGGCGGCCGGCGACCGCTGGACCCAGATCGCCAAGCGTGTGCCCGCCGGCCTGTTGCGCGCCAAGGGTCTGGGCATGGCCGTGCCCGCCGCCGTGGCCAACGAGCGGATCGTCATCGACGCCGGCTCGATCGCCCCGCTGCACGACGCCTGCGTCAAGCGTTCGCTCGAACATTGCCCGCACCTGAAGGCTCACCCCGGAGTCGAGGTGATGGCCTGGCCCGAGCACTGGACCATCGCGCCCCTGATGGTCCAGGCCGTGGCCCCGCCCGTTCTGGCGATCATGGCGGCCCCAAGCGCGCCGCCTCGCGCCGCCGTCGGTTTCCTGCAGATCTTCGGCCTGACCCAGGACAGCGATCCGCGCTGGCGGCGACGCCTGCGCGAGCTGGACCTAGCGGGCGCCGAACCGCACGGTCTTCACCAGGGCCGGCCCGCCGTCTGACCGCACGACCACCAGGTTTCGCCCGGCGAGCAAGGCGACCCTGCCCAGCCGAACCTCGGTCCAGGCCGCGCCCGTCGGAACCGGGACCGCTGCGCCGGCCGCGCCGTTGACGCTCACCGACAGCTTGCCGCCCTCGCCGCGCGCCGAGACCGTCAGGTCGTAGGTCCCCGCCTTGGCCGCTACGACCGTGTATTTCAGCCATTCGCCGTTCGTGAAATCCTCGACATAGGGCGTCCCATCGGCCTCGCGAGCGATGTCGACCCCGTCGTTGCGGTAGGTTCGTCCGTTGTTCCAGGTCGTCCGCTGGCCGCCGGTCGAGACGTGGTAGTTGGCCGTGTCCTTGTCGGCATAGGCTTGGGCGGGGGCGCCCAGATCGTAGTCGACGGCGGCGATCGTTCCGCCCTTGGCGCCGATCCGGTGATCCTTGAACGGGCGCACCGTGTCGTCGTGCGGCTGGCGGATCATGGCGTCGACCACGTCCGGATGCTGGACGTTGTTTTCGAACCGGACGTCCTTGGACGCCAGGGTCATCAGGGCCGCATAGGCCTCGTCGGCCGTCGGCTTGGGGCCCTTCTTGGTCCAGTAGTCGACCAGCTTGAGGTAGCCGGGGTTGGGCGTGACCTCGAGCGGCTGGTTGAAGCCGATCTTCTTCAGCGGCCAGAACGCCCAGCCGATCTCGTGTTTCTCGACCAGGGCGATCGCGTCGCGGAACCAGGCGTTGGAGTTCTCGCCGCTCTCGCCCAGCCACAGCGGCAGACCGGTGTCTTCGCGCAGCTTCAGGACAGAGGCGATCGACGCCTCGTCGTTGTTGTTCCAGTACTTGTGGAACGACAGGGCCAGGTTGTCGTCCCAGACCGCGGGCATGCCCTTGTAATTGTTGCCCCAGCAGTTGCCCTCCAGGACGATCATGTGCCGCTTGTCGATCTCGCGGACCGCCGTCGTCAGTTCCTTGTAGTAGTCCCACAGGGCCGTCTGCTTCTCGTCCTTGCAGCCGTGGTCGCCGCCCGGACCATCGAAGTCCCAGTTGGGCTCGTTGATCAGGTCATAGGCCCCGATCGCCGGCTCGTCCTTGTAGCGTGCGGCCAGCTTGCGCCAGAGGGCCACCGTCTTGCGGCGGTTCTCGGAGCTCTGCCACAGCGAGGGCTTGGAAGGATCGCGGTCGGCGATCGGCAGATCGGCGCCCTGCCCGCCCGGCGCGGCGTGCAGGTCCAGGATCAGGTACATGCCGTTGGCCTTGGTCCAGGCCAACAGGTCGTCGATGCGCTTGAAGCCGTCTTCCTTCCAGGTGTCCTGGCCGGGGACCGGCTCCTGGTCGGCGGCCAGGGTCAACAGGCCGTAGTGCATCGGCAGGCGCACCGAGTTGAAGCCCATGGCGGCCATGGCGTCGATGTCGGCCTTGGTGGTGTGGTTGTCGAGCCAGGCCTGGTGGATCGCGGCCTCGCGCTCGGGGCCGACCAGCTTGGCGGTCTCGGCGCGGATCACATATTCCTGGCCCCGGCCCAGCTCGCCCAGCTTGAGCATGTAGCCTTCCTGCAGCATCCAGCCGCCCAGGCCCATGCCGCGCAGGATCACGGGGCGCCCGGTCTCGTCGACGATCCGCTTGTCCTTGGCATGGAGATAGCCGTCGGCCAGGGTCGGCGTGGCGGACAACAGGGCGAGCGACGCCACGGCGGCGAACAAGGCTTTCATCTGGACGAACCTCCCGACGTCGCCTCTGATGGGCGAACTGGTCAGGCCACTTTAGGTCTCTGATGACAACGTTGTCTAGGTTGCTGAAAGCCTTGGTTCACCGCGCCGACGCCTGAAGGGCGTCGATGACGGTCAAGGCGGCCGCTTGGCGCATCCCGGACGCAAGACCCAGGGCGCTCAGGGTCATGGCGAACAAGGCCGTCAGGATGAGCGATCTCATGACGGCCACGCTGCCAGTCAGGCCGGCCAGCGCCTATGCGTTGCGTGCCAGGGAAGCCCCTAGCCGCACTTGACCTGCTGGACGACGCCGGTGTCGGGGTTGAACAGGATGTTCAGCCGGTCGGGACGATAGTCCATGGTCACTGGACAGGTCGTGCAGGCCACGCGCCAGCGCGAGAGATCGACCGTGGCCGGCAAATCGGTGCGGTTCTTGCCGACGAAGGCCTGGGCGTCCTTCAGGCCGCACTGGTCCTTCTCCGGCTCCGGCGTCCTGGGCAAAGCGATGGCCGGCGGCGCGGTCGGGGTGCTGGGCGGCGGCATGGGCGCGGGTTCGGGCGCGCTGGAGCACGAGGCCAGGACCAGCGCCACGCTCGCCAACATCAAACGCTTCATGCCGATTTCTCCCAACCGCGTTCAGCGCCCTGGCGCCAGTAAGACACGGGGTGGCCCGCGCCCTTGAAGGCCTTCCACCGACCCCGCGCCAGGCGCAGGGCCTCTTCGTCGCGACCGTCGAACAGCAGGATGCAGCGTTCGAACGCCGAAAGATCGCCCGGCTCGGCCCCGTCGAGCAGGAACAACGCCTGACCGCCGTTCGGGTTGTCCAGCTTGTCGGTCAGCAGCACCGGCTGGCGGTCGGCCATCGGCTCGTCGTCCAGGCCGTGCGGCAGGAAGCTGTCGTCCCGCCACGTCCACAGATGGGCGTCCAGGGCGCGCAGGCGCGCGGGATCACCGCCGCGCACCAAGGCCCGCCAGCCGCGCCCCAGGGTCTTTTCC
>NZ_JBFTZS010000317.1:0-7936 GCF_056406675.1 Caulobacter sp. P1_B12_2
CCCAAACGCCTCTTCAAGGCCGTCCACGACCCCGACAACCACTACCTCGTGCATGTCGACAAGAATTCCGGCCCGGCCCTTGAGGCCGACATCCGCGGCTTCCTGGCAGCCTATCCCAACGCCGCCGTGCTGGAGAGCAAGAAGGCCCTGTGGGGCGGCTACAGCCTGGTCGACGCCGAACTGCGCGGCATGGCCAAGCTGCTGGAAATGGGCAAGGACTGGACCCACTTCATCAATCTCAGCGGCCAGGATTTCCCGCTGATGACCCAGAAGCGGATCAAGGCCTTCCTGACCCGCAACAAGGGCCAGGAGTTCATCCGCGTGCTGGACCAGGCCAAGGTTCGCCCCGACACCATGGGGCGGGTGCTGCAATATGTGGAGGAGCTGGGCGGTCGCATCATCGACACCCTGGCCACCCGTCTCTTCCTGGACGGCGCCACGCCCTATATCGGCACCCAGTGGAAGATCGTCAGCCGTGCGTTCTGCGACTTCGTCTGTCACGACCCGTCGGTCGAGCGCTACAAGGCGTTCTATCGCAACACCTTCATCGCCGACGAAGGCTTCTTCCAGACCGTGATCATGAACACCACCGCTCATGGCGAGGTGATCAATGACGACAAGCGGATGATCGACTGGATCCCGGACGGCGACATCAAGCTGCGCCCCCGCACCTTCACGGCCGTCGACGCCGTTTCGCTGACGACCAGCACGGATCTCTTCGCGCGCAAGTTCGACGCCGACGTCGACGCCGAGATCCTCGACATCCTGGAGGCTCACCTGCGAACCCAGGACGTCGCCAATGTCGATCAGGCTCCGGTTCTAGCCGAACTGCTGACGGCCTAGGACGCGCTTGGGCGGACGGGAACATCCCGTCCGCCCTCTCGCCTACTTCTTCGAACTCTTCGACGGCTCCGCGACCGGCGGCTTGGGCGTTTGCCTTCCGCCGACCAGCATCCCGCCCATCAGGGCGAAGGACAGCATGGCGTGGTTCATTCTCGATACGTTCATTGGCGGCGTCTCCCAGACAGGCCGTTGGGACCAGGAGACGCGCGCGGCTTACAGGGGCTTGCACCCTCTTAGTCGTCAGCGCGTCGTCGAAAATCATGCGCCAGAGCTTGCGAAACACAAGATAAATCATCCGAACCCTGACGAATTCCGCCCACGGACAATCGGTGTTTTCCTTGTCGGACAAAGCCTTGCGTCACAAAGAAAAAACCGCCCGCGACGGCATGTCGCGGGCGGTTTTGTCGTCAATCGGCGGTTGTCCGTAGGCTGTATCAGGCGGCCTTGCCGGTCGCGGACCCGAACGACAGGGATTCGTAGCGCTTCAGGTGGTGATCGACCGAGCCGAACAGGCCTTCGATGATCGAGGCGCGCTTGAAGTAGTGGCCGATGGCCAGCTCGTCGGTCATGCCCATGCCGCCGTGGATCTGAATGGCGTTCTGGCCCACGAACTTGCAGGCGCGGCCGATGCGGACCTTGGCGGCCGAGACGGCCTTGGCGCGCTCGGCGTCGCTTTCGTCCAGCTTGATGGTGGCCATGTAGGTCATCGATACGGCCTGCTCGACCTCGATGAACATGTCGACCATGCGGTGCTGCAGCACCTGGAAGTTGGAGATGGCGGTGCCGAACTGCTTGCGCTGCTTGGCGTAGTCCAGCGTGCCCTCGTGCAGCTTGCGCAGCACGCCCACGGCCTCGGCGCCGACGGCGGCGGTGGCCTCGTCCAGCACCTTGTTGACCAGCGGCAGGCCCTCGCCTTCCGCGCCGATCAGGGCGTCGGCCGGGATCGAGACGTTCTCGAAATAGACTTCCGAGGCCCGGCCGCCGTCGACGGTGGGATAGTCGCGGGTGACGATGCCCGGCAGGGTCTTGTCGACCAGGAACACCGAGACGCCGCCAGTGTCGCGCTGGGCGCCGCCGGTGCGGGCCGTGACCACCAGGTGGGTGGCGAACGGCGCGCCGACCACCACGGCCTTGTGGCCGTTCAGGACATAGCCCGAGCCTTCCTTCTTGGCCGTGGTCTTCAGGTCTTCCCAGGTGTAGCGGCCCTGCGGCTCGGCATAGGCGAAGGCGATCGTCGTCGTGCCGGCGATGATGCCTTCGATGACCGAGGTCGCGCCGGCGTAGCCCGAATGCTTCATGAAGCCGCCGCCGATCACCACCGTGCCCAGATAGGGCTCGATGACCAGCGCCTTACCGAACTCCTCCATGATGATCATGTTGTCGATGGCGCCGCCGCCCAGGCCGCCCAGCTCTTCGCTGAACGAGGCGCCCAGGATGCCCAACTCCTCGGCGAAGGCCTGCCAGTAGTCGGCGCGCCAGCCGCTCTCCGAGGCCACGATCTTGCGGCGGGTCTCGAAGTCGTACTTGTCCTGCAGGAAGCTCGCGACCGTGTCGCGGACCATCGACTGCTCTTCGGTGAAGTTGAAGTCCATCCCAGGTTTCCCGTCTCTGTCTTGGCCCCGTGCGGCTCGGCCGGCTTCGGGGGTGCGGTGTTCGTGTCGGAAGTGGCGGCGAGCGGCCCAGCCGCTCGCCTGTCTTGCGGACGTTGAAATAGGTCGGCGCCGCGCGATGGGCGAAGTCGGGGCCGATCGGGTGGGCGTTGTCGCCGTCGTTCGGGAAGCCGCGGAAGTAGGGCGCGCCGTAGTGGCCGGCGGCCTCCAGAACCAGTTCGGTGATCCGCTGCTGGATTTCGGTGCCCTTGATCTTCAAGACCGAGGACTCCGGACCGGGTCCCTTGCCGGCGGCTTCACCGGCCAGGGTGCGCAGCTCGGTGTATTCCAGGGCGGTGAGGTCGATCTCCAGGTCGGCGACCTTGCGCTTGAAGTCCGGGTCGGTCAGCAGCGGCTGGCCATCGTCGCCCAGTTCGACCTGGGCGATCTGGCGGATGCGCTCGATGCCGCGCTTGGAGCGCGCCACGCCGGCGATGCCCGAACGCTCGTGGGCCAGCAGGAACTTGGCGCAGGTCCAGCCCTTGTTCTCGTCATAGATGCGGTTCTCGACCGGCACCTTGACGTTCTCCAGCCAGACTTCGTTGACCTCGTGCTCCCCGCCAAGGGTGATGATTGGACGGACGGTGACGCCCGGCGACTTCATGTCGATCAGCAGGAACGAGATGCCTTCCTGGATCTTGGCGGTCGGGTCGGTGCGGACCAGGCAGAAGATCCAGTCGCCGTGCTGGGCCAGGGTGGTCCAGGTCTTCTGACCGTTGACCAGGTAATATTCCTTGCCGWCGTCGCCAGTGAAGCGCTCGGCCTTGGTCTTCAGGCTGGCGAGGTCCGAGCCCGCGCCCGGCTCGGAATAGCCCTGGGCCCACCAGATGTCGCCCGACAGGGTCGGCGGCAGGAAGCGTTCCTTCTGTTCGGGCGTGGCGAAGGTGTAGATCACCGGCCCAACCATGTTGATGCCGAACGGCAGGATCGGCACGCAATCGGCGCGGGCGGTCTCTTCGGACCAGATGTAGCGCTGAACCGAAGTCCAGCCCGGGCCGCCGTACTTCTCGGGCCAGGCCGGAGCCACCCAGCCCTTCTTGGCCAGGGTGCGGTGCCAGGAGAGGAAATCTTCCTTGGCCATCTCCTCGCCCTCCTCCTGCTTTTCGCGCAGGCCGGCGGGGTAGTTCTCGGCGATGAAGGCGCGGACCTCGTCGCGGAACGCGACGTCTTCAGGCGAGAAATCGAGGTTCATGGCGGACTCCCRGAATTCGGCCCTCTTGAGGGGCCGTCTTTTGACTTTCGGGAGTCACCTTAGAGTTCGAACGAGCGTTTGGAAAGATGACCTTAGCGTCAACGTAAACATTGTTCAGGTTGGGCCGTTCGAGGCCCTAGCGGACCTCGCAGGCCAGCCGCACCAGAGCCAGGGCGGTGACCCCGCCGACACCCTCTTCCTCGGCGAGGTCCAGATCGATCAACGGCCGCTTGCCCAGCGCTTCCAGCAGGCGGGCGTGGCCCTTGGCGGTCCCGACATGGCCGGCCTGGCAATGGGCGATCAGGGCCGGGTCGAGGGCGTGCAGCACGGCCGCGGCGGCGGCGGCGGCGTAACCGTCCAACAGCACCGGGATCCCCTGAACCCGGGCGGCCAGGATCGCCCCGACCAGGGCGGCGGTCTCGCGCCCGCCTAATTGGCGCAGCGCCTCAAGCGGGTCGGACAGGTCGCCTTCGCCGGCGGCGCGGGCGACGGCGGCCGTGATCGGCTCGGGCGCGACGCTCCAGTCCGCGGCCTCGCCGCCGAACAGCGCCAGAGCGATGGCGCCGGCCGCGCGGTCGGTCTCGGCGGCGATGACGCCGGGGATCAGCAGGTCCGGCTGCTTGGCCAGGGCCTCCATGCCGAAGGCCATGGTGGCGGCGCATTCCTTCTCGCTCATCGACGCCTTGGCGACCGCGTCGGGTGTCGGGCGATCAATGGCCAGATCGAAGGCTTCCAGCCCCGCGCCCTGCACGCCGGCGATGCGGCAGACATTGGCTCCGCCGGCGGCCACGGCCTCGAGGCGTTCGCGAGCGTAGCCGCGCGGCCCCACGCCCTGGCGCGCGCCGGCGTACAGAGCCACGACCGGACGCAACACCGCCGGGGGCGTCTTGCCGGTCCAGTCGGTCAGCCAGGCCGATACCTCGGCGAGGCGGTCGCCGCCCGCGAAGCTGGGGGGCGGAGCGGCCGGCGCGTCGGCGGCCAGCTTGCGGATGTCGTCGAAAGGCGAAGCGGCGGGAGCGGAAGAGGTCATGGGCGCGGGCTTAAGCCAGCCCGCGCCCGATGCAAAGACGTCCGATCGCCGGGAGCGGCGATCAGGCGCCGCCGGCGGCGCCGACCAGCGTCTTGCACGCGCCGTCGCGCTCGGCGATCAGCGAGGTCTTGGCGTCGTCCTTGGCCTTGCCGGCTTCGGACTTGGCGGCCCGCTCGGCGCCCTCGACGCGATCCTGGACCAGCGGATCGCGGCCCTTGTTCTGGGCCTTCACGAAGGCCTGCAGGGCGGTGGCGTCCGTAGACCCCAGGTTCGCCGCCTTGGCCAGGCCGAGGCAGCGCGAGGCGCGCACGAGCTCGCCGTCGCTGACGCGATCGGCGGCGAAAGCCGGCGCGGTCGCCGAAACGGCGAGCAGGGCGGCGGCGGTGAGACCGAGGATACGCATGACGACTCCTTTGAAGGGCTGAGAACTTTAGGGACGCAATCGACGCACGGGTTCGCGCCGCGAGCCGCTCTTGCGCGGCCCGCCTGGAACGGCGACATACGGGTCATGACCTCGGCCACGCCCCCAAAAACCCTGGATGGGGACACACTGAATTCGGCGCCCCGCCCTCCCCGCCCGATCGCGACGCCTTGCGTGAAGGTCTGCGCGGTGGACGGTCAGAGCGGCTATTGCCTGGGCTGCCGGCGAACCCTCGTGGAGATCGCCGGCTGGGTCCGGTTGAGCGACGAGGAACGGGCCGCGATCATGGCCGCCCTTCCCCATCGCCCGGATCCCCTGGCCAATCTGACGATCGACCAGGGCTGACATAGGGTCTTAGTTCGACGTGTTGACGGCCGCGCCGGTGGTGGCGCCGCTCAGCCAGGCCGAGCAGTTGCCGGCGCGTTCGGCCAGCAGCTTTTCCTTCTTGGCGCCCTCGGCCTTGTCGCCTTCCTTCTGGGCGTCGGCGATCTTGTTCTTGGCCGAGACACGGACCGGCCCCTCGCGGCTGGCGCCCTGGTCCCGCAGGAAGGCGTCGATGCTGGCGGTGTCCAGCTTGCCGAGCCCCTCGGAGGTGGCGAGACCGCGGCAGCGGGCGGCCTGCAGGAACTCGTAATTGGTGACGGAGGCGCCGGCCTGGGCGGCTCCCGCCAGGGCGGAAACGGCAGCGACAGTCGCGATGATGATCTTGTTCATGGCGGTATTCCCTCGATAAGCACTGAACTTGCAGGAGGTAATTTGCCGCAAATGGTCACGCCGTTTAAGTTAAATCGAAGTCATCTTGAACATTACACGGAGGTAACGATGTTATCGCTAAGTATTACAGTTTTTTAATTTGCTGATCGATTATCGATTAGTTAACTACGAAAGGTCGCGCCGGGATTGATTCACCGGTTGAAAACCCATTGCCCGCTATTCTCCTGGCAACGGCCGTAGAAACGGCCAGCAAGCCTGTATGGCGGGGTGACTTCGATGCTCAAGTTCGCGTCCATCGCGATCGTAGGCGCGCTCTCGGCGGTCGGGGCGGCGAAAGCCGTCGTGTCGCTGGACGATCTGCGCCAGCCGGACCTGCGCGGTCCCGCTCCTGTCGTCGCCGCTGCGGACGACAGCGCCGCCCAGATCGTCAAGGCCGCCGACGGCCACTTCTGGGCCGAGGCCAAGGTCGACGGTCGCGCCGTGCGCTTCCTGATCGACACCGGGGCCACGGCTGTCGCGCTCAGCCAGACAGACGCCAAGCGGCTGGGCATCGACACCAAGGCCCTCGACTACAGCTACAAGGTCATGACGGCCTCGGGCGAGACCCGCGCCGCCGCGGTCAAGCTGGCCAGCGTTTCCGTGGCCGGCGCCCAGGTGCGCGACGTCGAGGCTCTGGTGGTCGAAAAGGGCCTGGAGACCTCGTTGCTGGGCATGACCTATCTGGGCCGCCTGTCCAGCTTCCAGGCCACGCCGCGCGCGCTGGTCCTGCGATCCTAGACCCCGCCTAACCGGCGGCGGCTTCCAAGGCCCGCGCCTCGCGCGCATCGACCGCCTGGCGGACAGCCGCCAGGGCGCGGTCGACCACGTCCAGCCCCGCCCCGGCCCCGACGCCCTCGACGGTCAGGATCCGGCGCCACGCCCGCGCGCCCGGCAGGCCGTGGAACAGGCCCAGCATGTGCCGGGCCATCGCCGCCAAATGCACGCCCCCCGCCAGTTGGCCGGCCATGTAGGGCTTGTAGAGCTCGACCGCCTCGAAGGCGTCGATGTCGGCGACCGCCTCGCCGAACACCCGGCGATCGACCTGACCCAGCAGGCCCGGCTCGTGATAGGCGGCCCGGCCCAGCATCACGCCGTCGACGTGCTCTAGTTGGGCCAGCGACACGTCCAGATCGGGAACGCCGCCGTTGATCACGATGGTGAGGTTCGGACGCTCGGCTTTCAGGCGGTGAACCAGCGGATAGTCCAGCGGCGGCACGTCGCGGTTTTCCTTCGGCGACAGCCCCTTCAGCCAGGCCTTGCGGGCGTGGACGACGAAGCTGCTCACGCCGGCCTGGGCCGACAGATCGACCAGTTCGAACAGGCTCTGTTCCGGCTCCTGGTCGTCCACCCCGATCCGGCACTTGACCGTCACCGGCACGGACACCGCCGCGGCCATGGCCGCCATGCAGTCGGCCACCAGCTGCGGCTCGCGCATCAGGCAGGCGCCGAACCGGCCGCTCTGCACGCGGTCGGACGGGCAGCCCACGTTCAGATTGATCTCGTCATAGCCCCAGTCCTCGCCGATCTTCGCGGCGGCGGCCAGGTCGGCGGGATCGGACCCGCCCAACTGCAGCGCCACCGGATGCTGGCCGGCGTCGAACCCCAGCAGCTTCTCACGGTCGCCGTTCAGCACCGCGCCGCTGGTGACCATCTCGGAATACAGCAGCACCCGGCGCGACAGCACCCGATGCAGCGACCGGCAGTGACGGTCACTCCAGTCCATCATAGGCGCAACGGAGAATCTATGTGCTTGAAATTGCTGCATTTTTATCGCGTATTCAAAGAATTATATCGTCTGTATACACGCGTAAATACGACAGATTACGCCACTCTCCGCCACGGTTCGACGCGTGGCTGTACACAGGGAGAACACGAAAATTGGCCACGTTCGTGAAGCTCCCGTCCGGATCCTGGCGCGCCGTCGTTCGGCGCAAGGGCAGCTATATATGCGAGACCTTCCATCAGCGCGAGGACGCGCGACGTTGGGCCACGGCGGYCGACGCCGCCATCGACCGGGGCGGCAAACCCAAGTCCACGCGCATCGCCGA
>NZ_JBFTZS010000318.1:0-5491 GCF_056406675.1 Caulobacter sp. P1_B12_2
CGGCGCCGTTCTAGAACCGGTAGCTCACGCCAAGCTTGTACGAGGCGCCGTAGYGGTAATAACCCTGCGGCAGCAACGGATTACCGTTGATGCTGTAGGTGTTGGCCTCGTCCAGCAGGTTCTGGCCCTCGAGCGAGATGTCCATCCGGTCGTTGATCTTGTACGACGCGTGCGCCGTGACCCAGGTGATCGGATCGGCCTCTTCGTTGTAGCCCGCGCCAAGCACGTTCACCGCCGTGGCGAAGCCCGCGGTGTGGTCGCCCGAGACGCTGAGCGAGATCGGGCCGCGCTCATAGAAGACCCCCAGCGAATAGACCGACGGCGCGATGCCTTCGAGCGGACGCTCCTGTTCGCCGACATAGCTCTTCGCCCAGTTGCGCGTGTATTGCGCGCGCAGGCCGAAGCCGTTGTCCATGAAGTGCTGCAGGCCGACCTCGACGCCCTTCACCTTGGCGTAGTCGCCGTTGATCGGGCGGCTGATATTGAACATGTAGCCGGGCACGCCGATGTCCTGGTTCGGCTCCCAGCTGGTGGTGATCTGATCCTTGATGCGCTTTTGGAACACCGCGATGTTGAAGATCGAGTTGGGGCGGAAATAGTATTCCAGCGACACGTCGAACTGCTTGGCCGAATAGGGCTTCAGATCCGCGTTGCCGCTATAGATCTGGGTGAACTCGCCCCAGGACACGCTCTCGGTGGTGCTGCTCGGCGCCAGGGTCTCGACCGACGGACGGGCCATGGTCTTGGCCGCCCCAAGGCGCAGACGCAGTTGCTCGGTTATGCGGTAGTTGAAGTTGAAGGACGGCAGAACGTAGGTGTAGTCGTTCTTCTGCTCGACGGCCGTCGGCTTGTCGTAGACGGCCGTATAGTTGAAGGCGCCGTTCTGGATGATCTGCAGGATCTTGGCGTCCCAGGCCTGGGCGTTGGTCGTCGTATGCACGACCCGCAGGCCGACGTTGCCGCTCCAGCGCTTGCCCTCCAGATTGGCCTGAGTGAAGCCCGCCCAGGTCTCTTCGCCCACGCGATAGCTTCGCAGCGGGTTCCAGGTCGGCGCAGCGGCGGAATAGTCGTAGACGCCGCCGCCCGGCCGCGGCTTGCCGTTATAGGCCGCCAGCGCCTGCTGGTAGCTGGCGATGTCGAAGGCCAGGAAGGTGCGCGGGAAGTTCGCGTCAACTTCGCTCATGAAGTTGGGCAGGCTGAAGCTGTTGGAAACGACCTTGCCGCCCAGCGCGCCGACATTGATCGCGTAGTTGCCGGAATAGTAGTCGGCCCCGCCCGTCAGGGCATTGTTGACCAGGTCACGCGACTTGGTGCGGTCGGTGTAGTTGACCCCGAACTGCACGTTGTCCAGCCAGCCGCGCTTGATCGCCCAATTGCCCTTGAACGAGGCGCCGGTGATCTTGTCGTCAATATTGTCGCCCGCGAGCGAGAAGTAGTGGGTGTTGAAGTCGGAGTCGTGGAACTGCCCCTTGGCCAAGCCGCTGGCCAGGTCGCGCCCGTCGTCGAAGTCGACCGTGACATTGGGCACGTAGGCGCCGCTCAGCGAGATATGCGCGGAGTTGGGCTGGTTCATGCGCAGAACGACATAGCTGTCCTGCCCGCCCGAATGGCGCTTGGAGGTCGAGCGGTAGAGGTCGGTGGTCAGGGTCAGATTGTCCGACACGTTCCACTCGGCGTTGGCGCCGTAGAGCTGGGTCTCGACGACGCGGTAGGAGGTCTGGTTCAGCAGTTCCGGATTGAGCCGCATTTCCGGATCAGGATTGTTCATGTCGAAGCTGGTGACGATGCCGTCCTTGATCACCATGTTCGACCAGCGGCCCGGCGCGTACAGCGGGTAGAAGGACTGCTGGTAGCCGACCTGCGGGGAATCCAGCTTGGTCGACAGCCCGTCGATGACCAGCTTGAAGTTGTCGGAGGGCCGCCACTCGAGCTTGCCGGTGAAGGCGTTGCGCTTCTTCTTCTCCAGAATGGAGCCGACGCGGAACTGACCCGGACCGATGAGGCCGTACTCTTCGGGATCCAACACGCCGTTGTTGTTCGGATCGATCGCGCCGCCCCAGGTGTTGCCCCAGAGCCAGCTTTCGTCGGTTGGGTCCGCATTGCGGCTCCAGCCGCCGTCGTTGCCGGCCACGTCGGTGCGGTCGTCGCGCTTTTCGACCACCACGCCCACGAGGATGCCGATCGTGTCGCCGGCGAAGGTATTGCTGTAGACCGCCGACAGCTTGCGGCCGTCCAGTTCGGACATCTGGTTGCGATCGCCCTCGAGGCGCACGATGCCCTGCTGGCCGCGCTTGTCGAAGGGGCTGGCCGAACGCAGGTTGATCAGGCCGCCGATGGCGCCTTCGGTGTTGGCCGCTTCCGCGCCCTTGATCACGTCTGCGCCGCTGATGACGTCGGACGGCAGCACGTCATAGGCGAAGTCGCGCCCTGCCCCGTCGGTGGCCAGGATGCGTCCGTTGAAGGTGGACAGCGTGTATTCAGGACCAAGGCCCCGAACGCTGACCTTCTGCCCCTCTCCGCCGGCCGTGCGCGAGATCGACACGCCGGTGATGTGGCTGAGCGAGTCTGCGACGTTGTCGTCGGGGAACATGCCCAGTTCCAGGGCGCTGATCGAATCCTGAACCGTGGTGGCGTCGCGCTTCAACTTGACGGCCCGGGCGACGCTGGCGCGCACGCCGACGACGACGACCTCTTCAACCGTCTGGTCTTCAGCCGCGACGGCCGGAACCTGGGCGACGGCCGCGCCGGCGGACAACAGAGCCACTATGCCTACGGAGGCCATGATGGCGGCCCGGTGAGATGGACGACGTGACATAGCGAACCCCTTTTCCTCGCTTGATCGATACAAATTCCGAAGTTTCGGTTTGCACCTTATTTATAATACAAAAGGTAACAATGGTTTCGCAAACCTGTCAAACCGCTACTTAACGAAAGCGCGCTTCGGAAGCACATTCGTTGCATAAATGTCGAAATTTCCACCAGTGCATCACCAAAACCCTTGTACTGCGTGGATTCAGGCATCACTCAGCCCGCGCTGAATCGCCTTTCGGATCAGGTCTTAGCGTAAACATTGGTTGCGGTCAGTCGCGCCCATAGGGCCGGCGCGTCGAAATCGGAAACCGTGAGGTCGGCGCCGACGCCAAGCCCCGTGTTTCGTGAAGGTCCGATGATCTCGACGGTGAACACGCCCGCCGCCAGCGCGGCGGTCACGCCCGGCTCGGAATCCTCGAACGCCATAGCGCGATCAGCGGCGACGCCGAGGCGCTGGAGGGCTTCCAGATAGGGGAGCGGATGGGGCTTGGCGCGCGGAAGATCCTCGCCCAGCACAAGGGTCGCGAAGGTGTCGGTGAGACCCAGGACCCGTAGCGTGTGCTCGACATTGCGCCGAGGGCCATTGGTGACCAGCGCGCAGGCCACGCCCCTCGCCTTCGCCCAGCCGATCAGCCTCGAAAGCCCGGGCATGGCCGTCATCCGCGGGGTCAGGCGGCGATAGAGCGCCTCCTTCTCGTCGGCCAGGCGCCAGCGCTCTTCCCCGGACAGGGCGGGAAAGAAGTGCGCGAAGATGGCGTCGTTCGACTGACCCGAGACATGGCTGTGAAAGTCGTCGTCGCCCAGGTGGACGCCCCGAGCAGCGAAGGTGTCGACCATGGCCTGGCGGTGGACCGCATCGGTGTCGCTGAGCGTGCCGTCCATGTCGAACAGCAGGGCCTCGATCCGGTCGAGCCGGAAGCGTCCAGCGCCAGACCGCAAGGTTTCGAAAGACATGTCGTCAGGCATCGACGGGCAATCTCAGGGCATGCCCGCTCAGGCGCGCCGCATAGAGCGCCGCGCCAATCGCCGGGCTGTGGCGCGGGGTGACGAGGCGGTAGTCGGGCGAATAGAGCGAAAGCTGCTGGCGGAAGGGTTGCAGAATGAGCTCTCCGCCCTGAAACACTCCGCCCGAATAGGACAGGTTCACGGTCTCGCCAGGTTGGTATTGAAGGCGCTGGCGGRTCGCTTCCACGATGGCCGCCAGTTCGCGGCCGGCCTCCGCGAAGATGCGCTGCGCGGCCTCGTCGCCTTGCGCGGCCGCCCGGGCGACCACGCGCGACAGGGCGGCGATGCGATCGCGCTGGGGCGCCGACCGGGCGTAGACATAGGCGCAGATGTCGAGGTCGCTTTTCAGCTCCAGCTCGCGGGTCAGCAGATCATGCAGCGGCCCGCGCGGCAGACGACCGTCGGCCATGCGCGAAAAGGCGTTGAGCGCCTGAACGGCGATCCAATAGGCCGAGCCTTCGTCGGAGAAGACCTCGCCCCAGCCGCCGCCGCGCGCCGACAGGCCCTGGCGCTCGCCGTAGCCGATCGAGCCCGTGCCGGCGACGATGTTGATGCCGTCCTCGCCGCCGAGCGAGCCCGCCCAGCCGCAGATCATGTCATTGCCGCAGGCATAGCGATGATGACCGAGGACCGCCTCGGGGATCACGTCGAGAAAGGGCTGAACCTGAGAGTCCTCGCCGTGGGCGGGCAGTCCGAAGAACGCGAAGATGACGTCCTCGGCCGACGCGCCGGCCTTGTCGAGCACGGCGTGAACGCCCTCGTGGAGCAAGGTGTGCAGGGTCTCGAAACCGACCTGGATATGGTAGCTGGACCCACCCTCATGGCGGGCCAGCTCGCGGCCGCCGCTATCGGTCAGGACGAAGGCGGTCTTGGTGCCGCCGCCGTCCACGCCCAGAAAGCACCCCGTCGACAGGTTCGCCTGGTCCATCGTCAGCTCAGCTCGTGGATGCGCACGCCCTGGACGACGCGATTGACCGTGCCCGAGGTGTTGGGCTTGTCCGGCGTCAGCCCCAGGCGCAGAGACTCGAAGAAGGCGAAGATCTGCGGCGCCACGATGTAGGGGAACAGCAGTTCGGCGTCGTCCGCCGTCTCGAGACCTAGCACGCTGAGTTCGTCGCTCTTGGRCAACCCCACCCCATCCTGAGCCGTGATGGCGATGACGCGGGCGGCGTCGTTGTCGCGTTGCAGCTCGCCCAGCAGATCGACGTCATAGCTGCGCGTATAGGCGTTGTTCGAGAAGAAGACGACGATCAGCGTCCGGTTATTGACGATGGTCTTTGGACCGTGCCGGAAGCCGAGCGGTGAATCGAACATCGTCACCAGGGCGCCGTTGGTCAGCTCCAGGAGCTTGAGCCCCGATTCCCGCGCCAGGCCCTGGAAGATGTGGCTGCCGAGATAGACCACGCGCTCATAGCCTTCGGCGGCCACGGCCTGCATGACGGCGGTATAGTTGGTGATCACCTGCTCGGTGGCGCGCGCGATGGCGTCGACTCGCGCGTCCATGGCCGCGATGCCGCTGAACACCGCCAGCGCCGCATAGGTCATGCACGAGAAGCTCGACGTCATGGCGAAGCTGCGGTCGTGCGTGGCTTCGGGAAGCTGCACGGTCAGGCCGCGCGACCTTTGCGCGTAAGCCGCCAGGGCACCTTCCGCGTTGCAGGTGATGACGAGGTGA
>NZ_JBFTZS010000319.1:0-5479 GCF_056406675.1 Caulobacter sp. P1_B12_2
GACCAAGACCACGGTCTTCGTGCCGGTCGTGGCCCCCACGCCGCCCAGCTCGCTGACGCCGCAACCGGTGATGCTGTTCAACCAGACCAAGGACGGCCGCAAGCTGTTCACCCTGGACGCCGAGTTCCCCTATTGCGACGTCGAGACGGGCAAGGTCATCGTGGTGCCGCGCTGGTACGTCACCGACTTCGCCAGCGTGCCCTGGTACGGCCAGGGCTTCGTCGATCCGCAGGGACCGACCGCGCGGGCCGCCATCATCCACGACTGGCTCTACACGATCGGCGAGCCGGGCAAGCGCGACGAGGCCGACGCCATCTTCCTGCGGGCGATGCTGAAATACGGCGTGCCGCCGTTCCAGGCCAACATCGCCTACAAGGCCGTGCGGATCGGCGGCGAGAAGGGCTACGGCCTGCCCACCGACTGGAAGTTCACCGATCCCAAGCGCCAGGACCTGTTCCAGTCCGCGCCCTTCGCCAAGCCGCGCACCGGCGCCGTGCGGATCCTGCCGCGCTGCCAGGGGTTCGGGGCGCTGATCCAAAGCGGCTGGCGGGCCTATCCGATCAGGACGCCCGTGGTCGTGACCCCGCCGCCGTTGGTGGTGACGCGGACGCCGCTGGACCAGGTGAAGGCGCGGCTGCCGTTCGGCGTCGGCGACAAGAAGAAGTAGAGCCGAGGCTCACACACTTGCCCCCACCTGGCGGCTCCGCCGCCTGTGCGCCCCATATAGGGGGCGGAGGACGTCCCGCGCAGCGCCTCTTCCCCCTATGGGGACGGTCGCGAAGCGGCCCGTAGGGGGCAAGGGGGTGAGCCCCTACCCCTTCGCCGCCTTCTCCACCGCCTCGATCACCAGACCCTCGGTCAGCAGTTGCGGCAGGATGACCGGCTCGCCGGACCCCTTCGGATAGACCAGGTACAGCGGCACCCCCGCCCGGCCGTGCTCGGCCAAGGCGGCGGCGATCGTGGCGTCGCGCTTGGTCCAGTCGGCGCGCAGCAGCACGGCGTCCGAAGCCTTGAAGGCGTCGACCAGGCGCTGGCCTTTCAGGGCCGTGCCCTCGTTGACCTTGCAGGTCACGCACCAGTCGGCGGTGAAGTCGACCATCACCACCTTGCCCTGCGCCTGCAGCGCCTTGGCCTTCTCAGGAGTCCAGACCTCGGCGCTCAGACCCGGCCCCGCGGAAAGCTCGGCGCTCGGCGCTGCGGCGGACGTCGAGGCGGCAGGAACGGCGCGGACGCCGACCACCACCAGAGCGACGGCGGCGGCCACCGCCAGAGCCGCCAGCACGAACGGAACCGCCGCGCCCTTGCCGGCGATGCTCCGCGCCTGGGCCAGGCCGTAGAGCCAGGCGGCGAAGGCGACCAGCACGCTGGCGGCCAGCAGGGCGGCCAGGGGGATCGATCCGGTCTGCTGGCTGAACACCCAGGCCAGCCAGGCGGCGGTGGCGTACATCGGGAAGGCCAGGCCCTTCTTCAGCACGTCCATCCACGGCCCCGGACGCGGCAGGCGGGCCAGCAGGCCGGGGATGAAGGCCAGCAGCACGAACGGCGCGGCGAAGCCCAGGGCCAGGGCCAGGAACACCGCCAGCGAGGCCAGCGGCGGCTGGGTCAGGGCGTAGCCCAGCGCCCCCGCCATGAACGGCGCGGTGCRTGGGGCGGCCACGACCACGGCCAGGGCGCCGGTCAGGAACGAACCGCCGAGCCCTCCGCCGCCGCCAGCGCCGGACGCCACGCCCTGCACCGAAGCGCCGACCTCGAACACGCCGGACATGTTCAGGGCCACCAGCAGCATCAGCAGGGCCAGGGCGGCGACCACGGCCGGCGTCTGCAGCTGGAAGCCCCAGCCCACGGCGGCGCCGCCGGCCCGCACGGCGATCAGCAGACCGGCCAGGGCCAGGAAGGTGACGACCACCCCGACCAGGAAGGCCAGGCCCTGGACGCGGGTCTTGCCGGCGTCGTGGGCGTGGGCGGTCAGGCTGGCGGCCTTCATCGACAGGATCGGGAAGACGCAGGGCATCAGGTTCAGGATCAGCCCGCCGAGAAAGGCGAAGAGCACGGCCAGCGGCAGGCCCAGGCTGGCGCCTTCAGCCGATCCGGCCGCCTTGGGCGAGGCGGCGGGCGGCGCGCCCATGCCGCCGGCCTCGGCGGGAATCGTCCCCGGCGTGGCGGTGATCTCGTAGGCCGCCCCGTTCAGGGCCAGCACGCCCGACAGCTCGGTCGGCTTGGCCTCGGCCTGGGTGAAGTCGTAGCCCGGCGTCAGGGACAGGGTCAGGCCCTCGGGACCGCGCTCGATCCCCTGCTCGGGCGGGTGCTCGATGACCTTGCCGGAATAGGGATAGAAGAACGCGCCCGAGACATCGGCGCCCTTCAGCGGCGCGCCGGTCACGGCCAGCTTCAGCACGCCGCCCTGCAGGTCGAACACCGCCTTCAGCCCGGCGGGCTTGGGCGCCTTGGCCAGGGTGTCGGCGACCTTGGCGGCCCACTTCGGGTCGGGGCCGGGCACGCCGGCCACGACCGGCAGGGTCAGGGTGACGACGGCGTCCTCGGGCACGCAGACCTGCTCGCAGACCAGAAAGGCCGCGGCGGCCTTCAGGGTGACGACCGAGCCGACCTGGGCGTTGGCCGGCACGCTGATCGGCACGGGCAGCAGCACCTCGCCGGTATAGGCGAAGTCCAGCAACGGCCCGACGCGGCTCTTCTCCGGGGTCGGCCAGACGATGTCGCCGGCGGTCCAGCCGGCCGGCAGGGTCCAGACGATCTTGGTGGAGTCGCCGGCGTCGCCGGGATTGCGCCAATAGGTGTGCCAGCCGGGCAGGATCTTCTGGCGCAAGGCCACATAGACCGTCGAGCCCGGGGCGGCGCCGGCCTCCTGCGAAACCAGTTCGACCTCGATGTGCCCGGTCTGGACGGGATCGGCCTTGGCGATGGGCGCGCCCACCAGCAGGGCGATCATCAAGGCCGGCAGGACGGCGAACAGCTTGCGAAGCGACATGAACGAGTTCCAGGCCAGGTCGAGATCACGACACATGACCTCTCCAAGCGCTCTCGACAATGGCCAAGCCGTCGTGATCAGGTCGAAGAGCGCCGTTCACAGAGAGTCGCCCGCCCATGCCCGCTTCCTTCGACGACATCGAGATCGGCCAGGTGGTGTCGCTGGGCGCCACGGTCGTCGACGAGAAGGCGCTGGCCTCGTTCTGCGCGGCGTTCCAGCCCGGCTGGCCCGCGGCCAGCGGCGCGCCCGACACCATGGTCTTCGCCATCTGGTCGAAACTGGATTCCGAGGCCAGCGCCGTCTGGCCCCAGACCAAGCGGGTCGGCGTCGACGCCCTGCGCTGGCTACGCAACCCGCCCGCCGGCGAGCTGCTGCGCGGCCGCATGACGGTGATGGGCAAGGACCCGGTCGGCGAGGGCAAGGGCATCGTCATCGCCCAGCACGACCTGCTGGACGAGGCGGGCCGGCTGGTCTTCTCGTGCCTGACGCGGAGCATCTTCGCTAGATAGAGCCCTCTCCCAGAGGGAGAGGGAGGGGCCCGTCGCGACGCGATGGGAGGGTGAGGGGTTTTGGACGCCCGACGGCGTGCCGGCACTCCGGCCAGCGGCGTCACCCCTCATCCTCCCACGACTTCGTCGCGGGCCCCTCCTTCTCCCCTCCGGGAGAAGGTGAAAAAGAAAAAGGCGGCGGCCCCTCTCGGAACCACCGCCCTTCCAACACCCGAAGGCGTCGGTCTTAGTTCAGCGCGCCGTTGGCGGTCGCTTGCTGCTGGCGGATCGTCGCCAGGGCGATCAGACGGTCCCAACCGATCAGCGACACCAGGTGGGCGTAGATCTGGGCCAGGGCGCCGCTGGTCTGCAGCTCCTTGATCTTCTCGGCCGGCAGGGCGTTCAGCTTCTCTTCCGAGACGCCGAAATATTCGGCCACGGTCTGCGGCTCGCCGGCTTGGCCGGCGGCGTCCAGCGGGGTGAAGACCGCCTTCTTCAGCTCGAACAGGTCGTTGTCCTTCAGCAGCTGCACGAACGAGTCGGTGCGGCGGCGTTCGACTTCGAAGTCGTCGCAGAACTTGATGCAGTTCTGGGTGTATTCGGTCGGCTCGCCCTTGGCGTCGAACAGCGGGGTTTCGCCGCCTTCGGCCAGCAGGTCCGAGCTGCGATCGATGCAGACGATCAGGCGGTCCTGGTTCTCGTCATTGGCCAGGACGAACGGATAGCGGCGGATATAGGCCGGGATGTAGGCGCCCGGTTCGAAGCCGCCGTCGGCGCCGATGAACAGGTTTTCGCCGGTGTTGAGGCCCATCACGGCCAGCGGCACGCGATCGTCGCCGGCGAAGATCACCGGATAGCTCAGGGCGGCCGGGGCGAATTCGGTGACGGCCAGCGGCACGGCGGTGCCGTTCAGGGCGAAGCTGTACGGCTTGTCCTTGTGAACCAGAGCGAGCTTGGCGTGCTGCTCGCGGTTCAACGGCTCCGGCGAAGAATAGAACAGAACGTTGCCGGAGATGCCGCCGGCGGGTTGGGTCGTTTCCATGAAGAGCTCGACATAAGGCTAATGAACGGACGCCCGTTGCGCTCAGGCGGCCTTTGAAAGGTCCGGCGCTTCTAGCCGATCCGGAGGGGCCTCGCAATCGACCCCTCCGCCTTGTGGTTAAGTTCGGTCGCTGTTTCGTCTCTTGCGGGAAAGCCATGGGGAAAACGCCGTCATCCGGCGTGACTTTCAGAACGCGGAGCGATCGTCGCTCCTCCTCACCGTTGTCATCCCGGACGAGCGCGCAGCGCGAAGATCCGGGACCGACGCGTGAACTCGGCGCTTCCGGCGGTCCCGGATCGGCGGCCCTGCGGGCCTTGTCCGGGATGACAACGTGATTTCGCCTCCGAGCTCCGGATCCCCCGCGCCTAGAACTTCCAGGCCACGCCCGCCCGCACCGAGCGCCCCGGCGAGGGGGCGATGTCCTTGAGGAACGAGACGTGCTCGCGGATCTCCTCGTTGGTCAGGTTGCGGCCGTCGATGAACAGACGCAGCGGCGAATTTGCGACGGGTTTGAACGTGGCCTTCAGGTTGACCACCGTATAGCCGTCGGTGGCCAGCTCGAATTCGGCGACCCGATCCTGTTCGGCGACTCGCCGGACCTCCAGCGTGGTCTCGACGCGCGGCGCGGTCCACACCACCGAGCCGCCCAGCGACCACGGCGGAATGCGGGCGGGCACGCCGGCGTCGGTCTCGCCGTGCACCCAGTCGAAGGTGGTCTCCAGGCGGATCGACTGGCTGGCCCCGCGCCAGGCCTCGTAGGAGCCCTCGAACTCGGCCCCGTGGAAGTCGGCCTTGGTCTGGAAGTACTGGTAGACGGGCAGGTCGTCCTCGATCGCGCCGGTCGGGGCCTCCTCGATGAAGTTGCCGTAGTGCGCCGCCCACAGATGGCCCTCGGCGCGCAGCCGGTCGCTTTTCCAGCGGACCGTGGCTTCCAGCGAGGTGACGGTCTCGTTGTCGAGGCTG
>NZ_JBFTZS010000320.1:0-5457 GCF_056406675.1 Caulobacter sp. P1_B12_2
GGCCGCCCTGGGCGCTGGTCTGCAGGCCATGGGCGAGGCGACCACCTCGGAGCGCTGCTTCGAACGGGCCGTCACCTGCTACGACCGCGCCTCGCACATCCTCAAGACCCAGCCGGCTCTGGCCCTGCGCGCCGTGGTCGCCAACAATCGCGCCCTCAGCCTGGCCCGCTGCGCCGAGCTGACCGCCGACCTGGCCGTGCTGGACGCCGCCGAAATGGCCTTCAAGGCCGAGCTGACCGCCACGCCGGGCGCCCGCGATCCGGCGACCTGGGCCGTGACCCAGATGAACCTGGCCCGGCTCTACGAGGCCCGGGTCGAGATCACCGGCCGCGACGACGGACGTTTGGATAGAGCCGCGATGGCCCTGGCCAGCGCCTTCGACATCTTCGCCGAACTGGGCCTGCGGTCGCTGACCGACCTGGCGGCTCAGGGGTTGCAACGGGTGAAGCAGGCGCACCTCGCCTGACCCAAAATGAAACCGGACGGTCCCGAACGGGCCGGACCCAAAGACCAGTAGGGAAGACCCAGTGATCGCTTCGTTGCTCGCCGCCGCCGCTGTTTCGATCGTTCCGACGCCTGTCGCTCAGACGACCGCCCAGCCGGCCGTCACCCAGGTCAAGGACACCCAGCCTCAGATCGCCGAAGCGATGCTCAGCTGCATGGTCAAGCGCGACGGCGGCCTGACCGCCTGCTCGGTGCAACGCGAATACCCGGCTGAAATGGGCGTGGGCCAGGCGGCGCTGTCGATGGCCTCGCAGTTCCAGGTCGACCTGATGGGCCCCGACGGCAAGAGCCGCGCCGGCTCGTTCATCGACGTCCCGGTCCGCATCCGCATCCGCTAGGACCGCCCCTCTCGACCCCGGACGCGACGCGCTCTAGCTTGGCGTCGTAGCGTTTCGGGGGCGACATGGACGAGGGTTTCAGGGACTTGGACGTCTCGCGGGTCGTCTATCTCCTGATCTATCTTTTCATCGTCATCATGGGCCTGCGCGGGCTGCCGTCGGTCGCCCGTCGCCGAGCCGCGCCGCCGCGTTGCAAGACCTGCGCGACGCCGGTCGACCGGGACGCCGCGCCGCGCGGACCGTGGGGCGGCTGGACCTGTGTCGCTTGCGGCGGGGAAGTCGATCCGGCTCCCGAACCTACGCCTCGAACCGGCCTGCGCGGCTGGATGGACGCGTATCCGTGGGCCGTGCACGGCGCCGTCTGGGGTCTTGTCGTCTGGGGCCTGCTGGCGGGCCGAGACCTGTGGCTGCGCGAGCCGACGCCCGGCATCGTGACCTTGCCCCTGACCGTCGCCGGCGGCCTGGGCGTCGGCTGGCTGTTGACCCTGATGCAGGGGCGGCGGGGCTAGGGCTTCTCCGTCGATTTTGCTCGTCGAGCGTTCCCGTCACCAGCGGGGCGGCGGTGGGTCGTCTTCCGGCGGCGGCGGAGCGTACCGGTCTTCATCGGGCCGGTCTTCGTCGCGCCCGTCATCATAGCGGTCGCGGCGCTGCGCCTGCTCCCAGGTCGCGCGCTCCTCGCGATCCCGACGGGTCCAACGCTGCTCTTCCTCCGCCCGCCGGCGCTGAGCGTCTTCGAAGCGGTCTCGTCGCCAGGCCTCCCGCTCCCAGCGGTCGTCGACCGGTTCGGGCGGCGGCGCCAGATCGTCCGCCTCGTCGATCTGAGCGATCTGGATCGGCGCCCGACGCGGCGGCGCGGATGCGGTCGGAGCGGGCCGCGGCGCCGGCGTCCTGACGAACAGCGCCTCGCGGCCCTTGGTCATGGCCTGGGCGGCCTCGGACAGGCCGACGTCCAGGGGCGAACCGCGGGCGATCAGCGCCTTGGGCGGCTCGACCACGTTTATGCGCAGGCCGTTGTCCCCGGCCGCCTCGGCGGGCGGTTCGGGCCGCGTCAAAGCCGGCCAGACGGCCAGCGCCAAGGCCGTTGTCGTCACGATCCCAGCCGCGACGACGGCGACGGCCAAGGCCGTCGTGTTCTTGGGCAGTTCCACTAGGGCGCTCCGGAGACGGAAGGCCCCTCGACGGAAAGGGGAACGGGGTCGGCGGGCGCCAGTTCCGTGAGATCGTTCGCGACGATAGGGATGCGCGGTTCGATCAGTTCGAGGTCTTGCGATTCCGAAATTGGCGCGCCAAGAGTTCGACGGCGGCGTTGGCAAACGCCCATAGCAGCGCCGCATAGACGGCGGCCACCATGGCGTACATCGTCCAGAACCCAGCATCCATGCTCAAGGTGCTGTAGCGACCGCGCTTAGAATTGTAGAACGTTGTTACGTTACGCCACGCCTTCGCCTGGCCATTCGGCGTAATCAGGTCGCGCTGTCCCAGCTTGGCGTGAGTGATGATGTTTCTCTTCACGCCACCGGTCAGCGTCTCGGTGTAATAGGCGACGGTGAGGCGATAGGTTTGTCCTGGCGTCAAGCCGGGCTTGTGCAAGCACAGCTCGTCGTAAGGCCAGGGGCCGCAATACAATGAGACCCACTGTCCGTCCCATGTATGCAGCGAATAGTCGCCCTCATTACTGGGGTCCCAATGGTTTGAAATCCAGACGTCGCCTTCCACCGCCATTCGAGCGGCGGGAATGGTGACAGGCTTCGGGGAAAGCAGATGGGCGACAGGTCCAAGCGCCTCGCCGCCAAGCGTGATCAGCCCGAAAAGGCATGCCGCCATGAGCCCAAGGAGGCTCTGGGTGCCCTGTTCGGAAATGGGAACGCGTTTGCTGGGGATCATCGGTTAGGCGGTTAAAGGCGTTCGTCCGAAACAGACAGTCGGAAACGAACGCGGCGACTAAGCCGCCGCGACGTCGCCCGTCGTGCGGCGCATGCGCCAGAAGCGGATGGTGCGCAGGGCCGCGTCGCGGGGCAGGGCAGCGTAGAGCTCGCCATAGGCCTTGGCCTTGCCCATGGCGTTGTCGTTCGGATCCAGGATCAGCAGGGCGAAGGTCAGGAACAGGGCGCGGTCGAAGTCGGCGGCCTTGCAGACCACCGACAGGGCGTCCAGCTCGCGGCGCTCGATGATCTTGCGGGCGGTGTGGAAGTCGATGTCGGCCAGTTCGGCGAGGGCGACCAGGAACTGGCTGGTCTTGTTGGCGCGCAGCATGGCGACCAGGGCCTGGGGCGTTATGGCTCCGCGGGCCTTCAGGGCCGTGATCGCGGCGACCGCGGCCTGATAGTCGTCCGGCAGGGCGCCGTCATTGGCGGCGACGCGGTTGCGGCCGGCCTTGAGGGCGGCCTCCAGGATGGCCGGATCGACATTGGCGTTGCGCTCCATGATCCGGTCGCGCAGGCGCGCTTCGGCCACGAAGTACATCTCGTTGAGCAGGTCCATGGGCATGGCCGTGCGGTCGATCACCGCCTCGTGCAGGGCGGGATTKGCCGCCGCGCGGTCGACCGCCGCCTCGTGGGCCTCGCGCGACAGCACCGCGCCCTCGTTGCGCAGCAGGACGCCCAGGGTGGTGTCGTCGCCGCGCTCGACGATGGCGTCGGACACCAGGCTGGGCACCACGGGGCGTTGCGAGATGGCGCGCAGGTGGTCCTGGCCCTGGGTGCGGGCCACGTGCAGCAGGTCGGCTTCACTGAGCTGGGGCGCGCCTTCCAGGATCGGGCGGGCGATGGCGATGCTGTCGCTGGCCAGGGTCCGGGTCAGGGAGGGCGGCGGCGTGGCGGTCTGGCCCAGGCGCTCGGCCAGCTCGATCCGCACGGCCTCTTCCATCTCGCCGGCCAGTTGGCCCATCACGTCGTCGAACAGGCCCATCTCGACGTCGCCATGGCCGTCGGCGGCGAAGAACAGGTCGGTGACGCCCCGCAGCAGTTCGCGGCGGCGCGAGCTGGAGGGCTCGTCGGCCAGGGCGATGAGGTCATGGAGGCGCGACTGGATCAAAGGCCTTCGTTCCGGGTCTTGGCGCGGCGGGCCGYGCTGTCGTCGTCATCGTCGTCGCCGCGGGCAAGCCAGTCGGCCGAGCCATGCATCGGCGTGGCGTCCTTGGGTTCGGGAGGCGGTTCGGTGGCGGTCACCAGGACGCGGTTGTCAGGACCGGCGGGCGGCACGGCGTCGGGCGTCAGGCCGTAGTCGCGGTCCACTGAATAGTAGCGCGCGCGGCTCGCGCCGTTGTCGGCGGCGGCGACCTGGCGAGCGGGCGCGGGGGCGGTCGCCGGCGCGCTGACCGGGGCCACGGCCGTCATTCGGCTGCTGCGGTAGTTTGACCAGTCCTTGGCCGGGGCTGGGGCCGAGACTGGTGTCGGGGCGGCGACCGGCGACGGGCGCGGCGCGGCGTAGAGGCTGGTCGGCAGCGCCCGCATCGGCGGCGGCGCGGGGGGCGGTGTGTAGGCGGCGGGCGCGGGCGCCGGCCGGTAGCCGGCCCAGGTCGCCAGCGGAGCCGGTTGCGTCGGGGCGGACGTCACTGGCGCGGCGACATTGGCCGACGCCTGGCGCTTGTTGGCCCAGCCCAGCATCGGGCCTTCGTAGCGCGCGGCGGCGGCGGCGGAGGCTTGCCGGGGCGTGGTGGGACCGTAGCGGCTCTCGCGCGCGCCCTCGGCGTACGCCGGGGCGGCGACGCTGAACAGCACGGGCAGGAGCAGGACAAGACGCATCAACCGTTCCGACAGGGCGGGTAGGATCACGCCGATTGATAGGCCTGCGGGCTTAATCTTGGCCTAACGCGGCACGGTCTCGCTGAAAGATCGCGGCTTTTATGTCGTGTTCCCGACCTGGAGGCCGCCGGTCAGCGGCCGCGCCACCAGGCCAGCAGGCGGCGCTCGGCAAGGCTCATCAGGCCATGCAGGACCACGCCCATCACCGCCAACACCACCAGGGCGGCGAACACCCGGGCGGTCTGCAGGCGGTTGGAGGCCTCCAGGATCCGCCAGGCCAAGCCCTGGTTGCCGCCCGATCCGGCCACGAACTCGGCGACCACCGCCCCGACCACGGCCAGACCCACCGCGACCTTGTGGCCTTCCAGCAGGGCGGGCACGGCCGAGGGCAGGCGCAGACGCCACAGTCTCTGGATGCGACGCGCGCCGTAGAGGTCGAACAGGCGCGAAAGATCAGGATCGGTGGCCTTCAGGCCGGTCAGGGCGCCCGAGAAGATCGGGAAGAAGGCCGCCACCGCCGCTAGGGCGACGACGGCGCGCTGGGGGTGCTCGATGCCGGCCCAGATGGTCATCAGCGGCCCGATGGCCACCAGCGGCGTGACCTGAAGGGTGACGGCCACGGGCCGCACGGCGTCCTCGAGAGTCGGGTTCAGGCTGACCGCCAACGCCAGGCCGCAGGCCAGGACGCTGGCCAGGGCCAGGCCGACCAGGGCGGTCGACAGGGTGTTCCAGGCGCTGGCCAACAACAGCGGCCAGCCCTCGACCAGGGCGGCGCCGATCGCCGACGGCGCGGGCAGGATGTAGACGGGCACGGCCAGGACGCGGCAGGCGGTCTCCCAGGCGGCCAGCAGCAGGGCGATCAGGAGGAGGGG
>NZ_JBFTZS010000321.1:0-5435 GCF_056406675.1 Caulobacter sp. P1_B12_2
TCGGCCGACAGCTGGCGGCGCAGGACCAGGTCCTCGTCGCGTTCGTAGGCCAGTCCCTTGTCGTCGAGATAGGCGAAGGCGGCATGGTCGGCCGGCAGGGCGAACATGGCGGTGGCGCTGGCGTGGCCTGCAGCCCCCCGACGAACGAGGCCGGCGTCGGCCCGGGCGCCCGTGGCCAGGCCCAGGGCGTCCAGGATGATCGACTTGCCCGCCCCGGTCTCGCCGGTGAGCGCGGTCAGGCCCGGACCTATGGCCAGGTCCAGGCTTTCGATGAGCACGACGTCGCGGATGGAAAGGCCGATCAACATGACGCGCAGGATCGCCGGGAATCACGGTTTTTCAAAGGGGGCTTGTTCTTGGGACGTTCTCGCCCTCGCCGAAGGCCGTTTCACAACGGAAAACGGGCCGATCCTGGAAGGACCGGCCCGCTGAAATCCGATGCGCCCGAACGGCGTATCCCGAGGACTACATCCCCAGGACGCCCTTGATGCCGCCCTTCTTGGGCTTGGCCGGAGCCGGCGCCTTGGCGTCGGTCGGCGTCGTGGCGTCGCCCGTCTTGACCTCGCCCGGGGGCGCCAAGGTGGTGTCCTTGTCGTGGGTCAGGCGGTCCAGCAGGTTCTTCTTGTTGCCGGCCTTCAGCGGCTCGACGGCGGGCTTGAGGCCGTTGTTGGTCAGCAGCTTGTAGGCCTCGGCGTACCAGGCGTCGCCCGGGAAGTTGTAGCCCAGCACCGCGCCGTTGCGCTTGGCCTCGTCCAGCAGGCCCAGGGTCAGATAGCTCTCGACCAGGCGGTAGAGGGCTTCTGGCGTGTGCGAGGTGGTCTGGTGGCGGTCGACCACGGTGCGGAACCGGCCGATGGCCGCCAGGGTCTGGCCGTTCTTCAGATAGTAGCGGCCGATCGTCATTTCCTTGCCGGCCAGCTGGTCGCTGACCATGTCGATCTTCAGGCGGGCGTCCTGGGCGTATTCCGAGTTGGGATAGCGCTGGACCACGTCGCGCAGGGCCGCCATGGCCTGCTCGGTGGCGGCCTGGTCGCGGTTGACGTCGACGATCTGCTCGAAATAGCAGACGGCCTTCAGATAGTAGGCGTACGAGGCCGACGGGTTGCCCGGATACAGGCCGATGAAGCGGTCGGCGTCCGAGATCGCCTCGTTGTACTGGTTGCCCTGGTAGTGGGCGTAGCCGGTCATCAGAATCGAGCGACGCGACCATTCCGAATAGGGGTGCTGGCGCTCGACCTCGCGGAAGTAGTCGACGGCCTCGTTCCAGCTGCCGCGGTCCAGACGATTGGCGCCGGTCGAATAGAGCAGCTCCACCGGGCGCTCTTCGTAGGCCAGGGTCGGCTTCTTGCGCTTGCCGGCGCAGGCGGAGACCGACAGGGCGACCAGCACGGCGGTCGCGACCATGGCGACCTTGCGTCCCGAGATATTACGAAGCACGGACTTTTCACCCTCGAAGCAAACGTGCGCCCCTGCGCCGTGCAAGGCTTCTACACCACGCGGATGCGGGCGCAAATGGAAGCCGAGCCGTGACGAGGATACGCCCCAAGACGCATCCCCCGAGGAATCCGCCGTAACCCTACAGACACCGGCTTTTTGACCAAATCAGGTCGAAGACCGACGTCATCGTATCAGAGTGTCAGACAGCCTGCGCCAATTCCACCGAATGGGCGCGCATGCGCCAGGCGGCGGGGTTGGCCATCAGGGCCCGGACGACGGCGTTGTTCAGGCCGTGGCCGGCCAGGACGCCCTCGAAGCGGCCGATGATCGGCGCGCCCAGCACATAGAGGTCGCCCACCGCGTCCAGCGCCTTGTGGCGCACGAACTCGTCGGAACGGCGCAGACCTTCGGGGTTGAGCACCCGGTCGCCGTCGATCACCACCGCGTTCTCCATCGAGCCGCCGCGGGCCAGGCCCATGGCGCGCAGGGCCTCGACGTCGCGAATGAAGCCGAAGGTGCGGCAGTCGGACAGCTCGGCGCGGAACGATTCTTCGTCGATGGTCAGGTCGACGCGCTGGCGGCCGATGATCTTGCTGTCGAAGACGATCTCGAAGGCGACTTCGAAGCGGTCGCTCGGCGACAGGCTGGCCAGCTTGCCGCCCTCCTCTTCGACCACGACGGTGTCGAGGATTTCGATATAGCGACGCGCGGCTTCCTGCTTGCGGCGACCGGCGCGGTCGAGGATCTGGACGAAGGGCTCGGACGAGCCGTCCATGATCGGCACTTCCGGACCGTCCAGTTCGACGACGCAGTTGTCGATGGCCAGGGCGGCCAGGGCGGCCATCAGGTGCTCGATGGTCGAGACGCGCACGTCGGCGGCGTTGTTGATGACGGTGCCCAGCTGGGTCTGGCAGACGGCGTCCGGCTTGACCGGCACGCGGTTGTCGAGGTCATGGACGTCGGTGCGCACGAAGACGATCCCGGCGTCGACCGGGGCGGGGCGCACGGCGACGCGCACGTGCGAGCCGGTGTGCAGCCCCACACCGGCGAAAATCACCGGTCCGGCGACCGTATGCTGAAAATATGCCGAAGCCGACACTCGAAACCCTTACCTTACCAGCGGGGCGGCTCAATCGACCGCCTTCTCGCCCCACGTACCATTTAGGGACAATGCTGCGTCGCGGCAAAGCAAGTCCTGTTTCCGATTGTTACCTCTCTAATGAATTGTTTTTAATGACTTTTTTGGCCATTTCACGGTCATCATTTTGTCGTATTGCAGAGCTTGAGACCGGGCGGCGCAATCTTGCCCCCTCCCCTGGCCTATCCGGCACGCCGTCGCTAGGCTCTGGCCCTCATTCCGGCGCCAACGCCTCGTGGATCCCGTTTCGATGACCAAGACCTTGCGCATAGCCGCCTCCGCCCTCGCCCTGTCCATGGCCGCCTTCGCCGTCGCGCCGGCCGCCCTGGCCCAAGGGAGCCCGGCGGGCCGAGGCTTCACCGCCAAGGACATGGTGCAACTGGAGCGGATCAGCGATCCGCGCGTGTCTCCGGACGGCCGCTTCGTCGTCTACAGCGTACGGACGATGGACTTGCCGGCCAACAAGGCCTCGATATCGCTGTGGATCGCCGACCTGAAGGCCAAGATGGCCCCGCGCCGGCTGGCGATCTCGGACGGCGGGGTCGGCGGCGCCCGCTGGTCGCCGGACGGCAAGGGCCTGTACTTCATCTCGGGACGGACGGGCGGCCTGGACCAGGTCTATCGCACCGACGCGGCCGGCGAGACCGCCGTGCAGGTGACCAAGGCCCCGTTCGACGTCGGCGCCTTCAAGATCTCGCCCGATGGCAAGACGATCGTCATCGCCCAGGCCGTGTTCCCCGACTGCGACACCCTAGAGTGCACCAAGGACAAGCTGGCCGCCAAGGGCGCGCAGAAGACCACCGGCGTGGTCTTCGACAAGCTGTTCATCCGCCACTGGGATACTTGGAACGACGGCCTGCAGAACCACCTCTACGCCCTGAAGCTGGACCAGGCCGGCGTGGCGACGGGCGCACCCCTCGCGCTGATGAACGGTTTCAACGGCGACACGCCCACCAAGCCGTTCGGCGGCGACGAGGACTTCAACATCACGCCCGACGGCAAGTCGGTGGTGTTCTCGGCCAAGCCGGCCGACCGCGAGGAGGCCTGGAGCACCAATTACGACCTGTGGCGCGCGCCGCTGGACGGCTCGGCCGCCCCGGTCAACGAAACCACGGCCAACAAGGCCATGGATTCCCAGCCCACTGTCTCGCCGGACGGCAAGGCCACGGCCTGGTTGGCGATGAAGCGTCCGGGCTTCGAAGCCGACCGCATGGCGATCATGATCCGCGAGGGCGACAAGGTCCGCGAGCTCTCGCCCGCCTGGGACCGTTCGGCCCAGTCGATCACCTGGAGCGCCGACGGCAAGACCCTCTACACGACCGCCGAGGATGTCGGTCAGACCAAGCTGTTCGCGGTGGACGTCAAGTCCGGCAAGGTCGCCGCCCTGACGGGCGAAGGCCACGTCAGCGCCGTGAGCCTGGGCGGCGGGACCCTGGTCTACGCCCAGGACAACCTGAAGGGTCCGGCCCAGCTCTACGCGCTTTCCTTGAAGGATGGGGCCACCGCCAAGAAGGCCGGAGCGCCCGTCAGACTGACCAACAACAACGCCGAGGCCCTGGCCGGCGTGGCCATGGGGGATGCCGAGCAGTTCAGCTTCCCCGGCTGGAACGGCGAAACGGTGCACGGCTACGTGGTCAAGCCGGCCAATTTCGATCCGGCCAAGAAGTACCCGGTCGCCTTCCTGATCCATGGCGGCCCGCAAGGCAGCTTCGGCAACCTCTTCCACTACCGCTGGAACGCCCAGACCTACGCCGGCGCCGGCTACGCCGTGGTGATGATCGATTTCCACGGCTCCACCGGCTACGGCCAGGCCTTCACCGACGCGATCAGCCAGCACTGGGGCGACCGCCCGCTGGAAGACCTGCAGAAGGGCTGGGCCTTCGCGACGGGCAAGTACGGGTTCCTGGACAAGGACCGCGCCTGCGCCCTGGGCGGCTCGTACGGCGGCTTCATGGTCAACTGGATCGCCAGCCAGTGGAAGGAGCCCTGGAAGTGCCTGGTCAATCACGACGGCATCTTCGACAGCCGGTTCATGGGCTATTCCACCGAGGAGCTGTGGTTCAGCGAATGGGAGAACGGCGGCCCGCCCTTCGCGCCGAACACCACCTACGCCAAGTTCAACCCAGCCGACCACGTGGCCGAGTGGAGCGTGCCAGAGATGGTCGTCCAGGGCGGCCAGGACTTCCGCGTGCCGCTGGAAGAAGGCATCGGCACGTTCACGGCCCTGCAGCGCAAGGGCGTGCCCAGCAAACTGCTGTATTTCCCCAACGAGAACCACTGGGTGCTGAAGGCCCAGAACTCGGTGCAATGGCACGACGAGGTGCAGAAGTGGCTCGACCAATGGACCAAGGGCGAGCCCGCCAAGTAATACGCTTATAAATTGCAGCCGTTCGCCCCTTCCGTTAGTTTGGACACGGAGGGGGCGTTCATGTTCCAACTGTTTCGCGCGATCTCGAACCGGTTCACGCTGCAGTCACGGCTGGGCGGACGCTATGCCGAGGCTCGGATCCTGGCCGCGGAGCTGGACCTGGATCTTACCGAGATCGCCCTGCGCCACGGCAGCCAAGGCCATGCCGAGGGTGATCCCGCCGAGCAGAACAGCCAGGCCGAACGCGAAGAGAAGTTCCAACGCCTGACCGCGGGCTTCAACAGCCCCTACCCCAGCGAGCAGATCGCCGCCGCCGTGGACCTTCGCAAATGGATGGTCCGGGACTACGGGCTAGAACGGCTGATCTGGTTCGTGCCGCAACTGCGTGAACGCTATATCCAGGCCGTCGGGCCCAAGGCGGCYAAGATGGAGCCGATCGCGCAAGGCGCCAGCCGCGCGGAGCTGGAGGCCGAGGCCTTGAGCCTGCTGGAG
>NZ_JBFTZS010000322.1:0-5429 GCF_056406675.1 Caulobacter sp. P1_B12_2
GGACACGCCCTTGCGGCGTGTCCCCTGACCACTCACCGCCAGTTGCCCCTACGGATGGCTGGCGCCGCCGTGAGTCGGGTCTAAGCTCATCGCATGGACGAGCCGATCGACGCTAAATTCGACACCCGCAACGACGGCGACGTCCGCGATCCGAACGCCGGCGTGCTGAAGCCGCGCCACGCCGCCACCCTGATCGTGGTCCGCGACGACGGGCCCAAGCCGCGCATCCTGATGGGCCGTCGCAACCGGGGCCTGGCCTTCATGGCCGACAAGTGGGTGTTCCCCGGCGGCCGGGTCGACCGGGGCGACTATCTCGCGCCGTCCGCCAGCGAGCTCGCGCCCGAAACCGCCGCGCGTCTGGCCCTGGAGCCGCGCCACGCCAATCCCCCCCGCCTGGCCCGCGCCCTGGCCCTGGCGGCGGTGCGCGAGACCTTCGAGGAGACCGGCCTGCTGCTGGCCCGCGAAGCGCCCTCACGGCCCGGCGCCGGGGCCTGGCGGCCGTTCCTGGCCCAGGGCGCCCTGCCCGACCTGGCGCCGCTGGCCTTCGTGGCCCGGGCCATCACCCCGCCCTATCGCACCCGACGCTTCGACGCCCGGTTCTTCATGGCCCCCGCCAGTGCTCTGCTCAGCCTGGAGCGCCAGCCCGACTGCGGCGAGCTGGACGAGATCGGCTGGTTCGACTTCGACGCCGCCCGCGAACTGGACCTGCCCAACATCACCCGCTTCGTCGTCCACGAGGTCGCCCAGCGCCTGGCCGACCCTGGACGCCCCGCGCCGTTCATGCGCTTCCTGCGCGGGGCGCGGCAGCTGAGCTATCTGTAGGCGCTCGAGGAGACCTCCATGCTCGCCCTGATCCTCGCCGCCCAACTCGCCGGCCCACCCGCCACGATCGACCAGATGACCTGGCTGCAAGGCTGCTGGATCCAGACCAAGCCGAACGGCGCGGTCGAGGAGCTGTGGATGGCGCCCGGCGGCGGGACCATGCTGGGCCTGGGCCGCACGGTGCGCGACGGCAAGCTGCGCGACTACGAGTTCGTCCGCATCGTCGAGGCCGACGGCTCCCTGGCCTATGTCGCCGAACCCTCGGGTCAGGCGAAGGCCACCTTTGCGCTCAAGAGCCTGACCGCGGACGAAGCGGTGTTCGAGGATCCCGCCCACGACTTTCCCCAGCGGGTGATCTATCGCCGGGTCGGAGGCGACGCCGTGGCCGGCCGGATCGAGGGCCAGATCGGCGGCCAGGCCAAGAGCGTCGATTTCCCCTACAAGCGGTGCGCATCGGGCAATTGACTTTGCGCCGCCGGTGAGTATGTTCCGCGCCTCTTATTTCGACCGCGTAGGGACCTGCGCGACCATCGCAGGGATTCGACCATGGCCAAACCGGCTTCCATCAAGATCCGCCTGAACTCGACGGCGGACACCGGCTTCTTCTACGTGACCAAGAAGAACGCCCGCACCAAGACCGAAAAGATGGTGCTGAAGAAGTACGATCCGGTCATCCGCAAGCACGTCGAATTCAAGGAAGGCAAGATCAAGTAGGTCTTGTCCGTCACGATGACGACATCGAAAAAGCCCGGCGGCGACGCCGGGCTTTTTTGTTTCAGGCCGGCTAGTTTTCCGAAAGGCTGCGCGCCTGGCGAACCCTGTCGAGCTCCTGCTGGGTCAGGTTGGCCATTTCGCGGAAGATCCGCAGGCTGCACCACAGGTAGCCCCACATGAATCCGGTGGCGAACAGGAAGATGATGGCGGCGCCGGAGGCGACCGTCGCCCCGGGCTTGTCGATCTGGCCCCCGACCATCAAAAACAAGGCCTGAAGGTGATCGACCAGCGTGCCCAGCTGCACCAGGGTCGCGCCGATGATGATCTTGGTCAGCCAGTCGGACACCTGTTCGAGATTCGTATTGGGCAGCATCCGATTGGAGTCGGCCTGGGGGTCGGCCTGAAACCGTGGCACGCCGAACAGGAAGCCCAGCACGCTTCCGCTCAGCCACGCCGCGCAGCCCACCAGAAACAGGATGCTGAAGGTCTTGGCCCAATCCCCCACGGCGAAGGCGTAGATCCCGCTCAGCACGCCTCCGGCGCTAAAGGCGACGATCGCCATCTGCTCCCAAAAGGCCGACTTCTCGGTCGTCAGGCCGAAGAGCTGCACATGCCGTTCGCTGTCGTGACTGTCGGTCATGGCCCCACCTCTCCCGCCATAGTGGAGAAATCGCCGAACTCACGCAACGGCGTTATGCGAAAGCAAGCCGCGGCGACCCGGTCGGGCTTGTTGTCGACCGGCCTTGTTTTTGCCCGGCATGAAATGGCTAGCTGCGCCATGCGCCGACGAATCTCGACCTTCGCTTCCTGGCTGGCCGCGGCCTTGCTTGTCGGCCTGGGTTCGCCGCTGGCTCAGGCCGCGACGCCGATCTACGGCTACGAGGTGGTGCGCACTTACCCCCACGACCCCAACGCCTTCACCGAGGGCCTCTTCCTGCGCGACGGCTTTCTGTACGAGAGCACGGGACTGGAGGGGGCCTCGTCGATCCGCAAGATCGTGCTGGAGACCGGCAGCGTCGAGAACGAGCGCTCGATCTCCAGCCAGTACTTCGGCGAGGGGATCATCGACTGGAAGGATCGGCTGATCCAGCTGACCTGGAAGACCCAGATCGGCTTCGTCTACGGGATCGACGACTTCGAGACGAAGGGCGACTTCAGCTATGCCGGCGAGGGCTGGGCCCTGACCCGTGACGACAAGCGGATCATCATGAGCGACGGAACGTCGCGGCTGCGGTTCCTGGATCCCGAGACCCTGAAGGAAACCGGGGGGATCACGGTCACCGACGAAGGCCGGCCCGTGGACCAGCTGAACGAGCTGGAATGGGTCAAGGGCGAGATCTACGCCAATATCTGGCAGACCGACCGCATCGCTCGCATCGACCCCGCGACGGGCCATGTGAAGGGCTGGATCGACCTGTCGGGCCTGCTGCCCGTCGCCGACCGGGCGCGGGCCGACGTGCTGAACGGCATTGCCTATGACGCCAAGGCGGATCGGCTGATCGTGACGGGCAAGCTGTGGCCGCGGCTTTATGAGATCAGGCTGGTGGCGAAGCCCTGACGGGGACATGCCCTTGCGGCGTGTCCCACGGGCAAGCGTGGCGCCTGGAAATTGGGGACACGCCGCAAGGGCATGTCCCCGGCTGCCCTAAGCCGCCTTGCCCACCACGGCGTTGCGGCCTGACTTCTTGGCCTCGTAGACGGCCTCGTCGGCGCGCTTCATCAGGGTCTCGGGGGTGTCGTTCGGGCCGCTGGTGGCCGAGACGCCGATCGAGATGGTCACGGTCAGCAGCTCGCTGCCGTGAGCCACGCGGAACGGCGAACCGGAGACGTGCATGCGGATCCGCTCGGCGATGCGCAGGGCGTCGACCAGCTGGGTGTCGGGCATGATCACCGTGAACTCCTCGCCGCCGTAGCGGCAAGGCAGGTCGATGGCGCGGACGTTGGAGGCCAGGCGCAGGGCGAACTCGCGCAGCACCTCGTCGCCGACGTCGTGGCCGAAGCCGTCGTTGATCTTCTTGAAGTGGTCGATGTCGATCAGCAGGGCCGCGACCGGGTCGCCGCCCAGGGCGGCGCGCTTGACCAGCGAGTCGAGCTGGCCGGCCATGTAGCGGCGATTATGCAGGCCGGTGAGCTGGTCGGTGACGGCCAGTTCCAGGCTGTGGTCGAGGTTCTGGCGCAGATAGTCGGTATAGCGCTTGCGCTGGATCTGGGTCTTGACCCGGGCCGACAGCTCCTGCGGGTCGATCGGACGCGGCAGGATGTCGTTGATGCCGATCTCCAGCGCCTTGACCAGGCGCTGACGTTCGTCGGGATCGACCATGGCCAGGATCGGCAGGTGGCGGGTGCGTTCGTCCGAGCGCAGGCTGGCGGCGAAGCGCAGGCCGTCGAAGCCCTTGGCGGCGGCGTTGATGATGACCAGATCGACCGGACCGCCGGCGCTGATCTGGGCCTTCATCGGATCGGATTCGATGACCGGGCGGTGCTCGACCGCCAGCTCGGCGGCCACGCGCTGGGCCTGGCGTTCGTTGTCGTCGACGATCAGCACCCGGCCGCCCAGGCCGTCCAGGCGCGAGGCGGCGCCGGCGATCACGCCCATGCGGCGGCCCGAGGCCTCGCGCTGGCGCAGTTCGTCGATCACCAGCTTGAAGCGGGTCAGGCTGCGCACGCGGGCGAACAGCATGACGTCGTCGATCGGCTTGGTCAGAAAGTCCGAGGCCCCGGCTTCCAGGCCCTGGATGCGGTCGGCGCGGCCGTCGAGCGCGGTGACCAGCACGATCGGGATGTGGCGGGTGGTCGGATCTTCCTTGAGCTTCTTGCAGACGGTGAAGCCGTCCATGCCGGGCATCATCACGTCCAGCAGGATCACGTCGGGCAGCTCGGCCGCCGCCAGAGTCAGGGCCGTGGGGCCGTCATAGGCGACGGAGACCTGATAATATTCGGCCGAAAGCTTGGCCTCGAGCAGGCGGACATTGGCCTCGATATCGTCGACGACCAGGATGCGCGCGCTCACGGCCCTACCTCTCCAGCAACCGGGTGATGGTGTCGAGGAAGTGCGACACCGAGATGGGCTTGGAGATATAGGCCTCGCAGCCGCCCTCGCGGATGCGTTCCTCGTCGCCCTTCATAGCGAATGCCGTAACGGCGACGACGGGGATATGTGACAGATCGTCGTCCTCCTTGAGCCACTTGGTGACTTCGAGGCCGGAGATCTCGGGCAGCTGGATGTCCATCAGAATCAGGTCGGGACGATGCTCACGGGCGATCGACAGAGCCTGCAAGCCCTCGCGGGTTTGCAGGATCTCGTAACCCTGGGCTTCGAGCAGGTCATGAAAGAGCTTCATGTTCAGCTCGTTATCCTCGACGATGAGGACCTTCTTCGTCATCCTGACCCCGACCATTCCGGTCCGTGGCGATGCGTGAGGGATTCGCGTCGCTTCTGAATTCCAGATCGCACGAATATCCTTAAGCCCGCGCTAATCGCGTTTCACCCCGGCCAATCGCAGATCATGGAACTCAGTTTTTCAGACCTTCAGGCCTGCATCGTGCGCCCCGATACGCCGCTGGTCATCGTCGATGTCGACGAGGTCCTGGCCAGGTTCATGCATGGCTTCGGAACGTTCATCGGGCGCCACGGATTCGAACTCCGGTTCGACCGCTTCGCCCTGTTCCAGAACATCTATCGCCCGGGCGAGACCGAGCATCTGGACCTGATCGCCGGCCGGGCGCTGTTCGACGACTTCTTTCGTGATGGGGCCGACGACCTGCTGCCGGCCGAGGGCGCGGCCGACGCCCTAGCCGACCTGTCGACCCGGGCCGACGTGGTGATCCTGACCAACGCCCCCGAACACGGCCGCCAGTCGCGCGCCCGCTGGCTGAAGACCCACGGCTTCGAC
>NZ_JBFTZS010000323.1:0-5428 GCF_056406675.1 Caulobacter sp. P1_B12_2
GGCCGACAGGCGCGCCGCCGCAGCCGCCGCCAACACCGGAGCCGCCGCGGCTCAGGCCGAGGCCGATCGCAAGGCCGCCGAAGCCAAGGCCGCCGCCGACCGTCAGGCCGCCGAGGCCGCCCAGGCGGAGGCCGACCGCAAGGCCGCCGAGGCCAGGGCCCAGCGCGCCGCCGGTCGCGGGATCGACTGGCAGGCCGCCGTCGGCGCGGCCCGGGCGGGCGGCGGCGACCGCCTGGCGCCCAACCTCAACCAGGCCGCCATCGACAGGACCCAGGTGCCGATCCTGCTGCCCACCGACGCCAAGCTGCTGGCCGGGGCGCGGATCTATTCGTTCGGCGACTACTACACAATCACCGCCGATGCGCCCGGCGCGGGCGTCTCGCTCAGCGGCACGACCGCCGTGCTCCCCCTGCCCGCCGGCACGCCGCTGAAGATCACCACGATGGGGCCCGAGGGCGCGACGTCTCAGCGCACGGTCGACGGCCAGCTGATCAGCTTCGTCCGCTACGGCGTGCTCTATACGGTCGAGGTGCGCTGCGACGCGCCCACCGATCCGCGCTGCGTCGACGACAACTATGTGCGCGGCCTGGCCGCCAAGACCACCGCCGTGGTGATGGGCGCCGCCGCCCGCGCCGCCGCCGGCCTGGGGGGCTGAGACCATGCGCAAGCTGCTCCTGCTGTCTCCGCTCGTTCTCGCCTTGGCCCTGGGCGCCTGCGACGACAAGACCAAGCCCGCGCCCGCGCCGGGCGGTGAGATCAAGACACCCGCCTCGCCCGAGCCCGGTCCGCCGACGCCCGACGACCAGCCGTCCGACGGCGGCGCCGAGCAGCCGTCCAGCGAGCCGATCCCGCCCSCCCCCGGTCCGCCGGTCGCGCCGGCGACGCCCCCCGCCCCCTCGCCCGCCACCTTCGACCACGGCGCGCCCGGAGCGATTCCGGCCGGCCAGGGTCACGGCTATCTGGACCGCACGGTGTGGTCGCCGGCGATGTGCTGGCCGCTGCAGGACGACGCCTACGCCAATTCCCAGGTCTACGGCCACGGCGGCGGCATGGGTCMGGCCGGCACCAGCCAGTGCGACACGGTCAACTACGCCCTGCCCTGGCACGACACCTTCTGCGAGGCCCGCTCGCGCGACAATCCGCTGTGCGCCGGCGGCGGCACGGGCCACCAGGGTCAGGACATCCGTCCGGGCACCTGCAAGAAGAACCTTCACTGGGCGGTGGCGGCCGAGAAGGGCGTGATCACCGACATGGGCAGCTACACGGTCACCCTGACCGCCTCGGCCGTCCCGCACCGCGTCTATCGCTACCTGCACATGCAGATGGCGACGCTGGCGGTGAAGGAAGGCGACGCGGTCACCGCCGGCCAGAAGCTGGGCAAGGTCAGCAACGACTTCGGCGGCACGCCCACCACCATCCACCTGCACTTCGAGCTGCGGGCCGGGGTGTCGGGCACGACCACCGACGGCAAGGCCGTGGTGCTGCACACCTTCCTGCCGCCGTATATGAGCCTGGCCGAGGCGTATCAGCGGAAGTTGAACGGGGGGACGTGCAGCTAAGCGCTTTGAAGCTGTCATCCCGGGCGACGCGAAGCGCAGACCCGGGACCGACGCCTGAGCGCCGCGTTCCAGGTCGGTCCCGGATCGGCGCGCTGCGCGCTTGTCCGGGATGACAACCGTTCTGGACTACGGAGCCTGCCCCTTCAGGAAGGCCGTCATCTCGCTCAGCACCGGCGCCTTGCCGCGAAACGGCCGTGACAAGGCCAGCACCGTGTCGGCGTGGTTCAGACCCGGATAGTGCCGCTCGTCCACCGCCACGCCCTTGGCGCGCAACGCCGCCGCCAGGACCTTGATGTTGCGCGGCTTGACGGTGGTGTCGTCGTCGCCGGCGGCCAGGAAAGCCGGCGGGCTGTCGGCGCGGGCGTAGGCGGCCGGCTGGGTGGCCGGCAGGTCGGGAAACGCGCCGAACGTCCGCTGCGTGACCGGACCGTCCAGCGGCAGGAAGTCGTAGGGTCCCGACAGGCCGGCGAAGGCGCGCACGACCTTGGGATCGACGCCGGCGGCGCTCAGGTAGCGGCCATCCAGGGCCAGCATGGCCGCGTTGTAGGCTCCAGCCGAGTGGCCGATCAGCACGATCCGCTCCGGATCACCGCCCAGCGCCCGCGCGTGATCGACGGCCCAGCGCACCGCCAGGGCTCCATCCTCGACGAAGCCCGGATAACGCACCTCGGGATACAGCCGGTAGTCCGCCACGATCGTCAGGAAGCCCTGGGCGGCCAAGGCGCGTCCGACCCAGCCATAATCCTGTCGCCGGCCCGAATCCCAGGAGCCGCCGTAGAAGAACACCGCCACCGGCGCGAGAGCGGTCTCACGCTTGGGCGCATAGACGTCCAGCATCTGGCGCTCTAGCGGGCCATAGGCGACGCCTCGCTCGCTCAGGCGGGCGGCGTCCTTGGGCGCAAAGGTCGCGAACARCGACAGCGGCGAACAGGCCGAGAGCACAGAACCCCCCAAAGCCACCAAGCCCGCGCGCCGCGTCATCGATCCGACCATGCCCCCTCCGGGTGACCGTCCAGGACCCTAGCGGAGCCGGACGCCTACAGCTTGTAGCCGCCCGCCAGGATCTTGGCGTGCACGGCCTTGGTCAGTTTCACATAGCCCTTGGCCGGATCGCGGAAATACAGCGGGTCCTTGGTGTTGGCCGGATCGAAGCCGTCCTTCACCAGGTCCATCTTTCGATATTTGAACGTGCCGGTCGTCTCGATCTCGGGCTGCAGACGCACGAAGATCGGGCGGGCGTAGGCCGGCATCTCGCGGTCGACATAGTCGGCCAGGGCGGCGATCTCGAACTCGGGTCCGACGACCAGCGAGGCCATGCCGGCCTTGCCGTCCAGGTCGCCCACGGTCACGCCGTAGACATTGACTTCCTTGACGCCGGGCACCGCCGACAGGCGCTCGGACACCTCGCTGGTGGCGACGTTCTCGCCCTTCCAGCGGAAGGTGTCGCCGATGCGGTCGACGAAATAGAGATAGCCGTCGCCGTCGGCGCGCATCAGGTCGCCGGTGCGGAACCAGGCGTCGCCCTTGTCGAAGACGTCGTGCAGGATCTTCTTCTCGGTGGCGGCCTTGTCGGCGTAGCCGGTGAAGTTGGAGCGCGCGTCGCTGGCGATGTGGCCGATGCACTCGCCCACCTCGCCGGGCGCGGCCTCGATGCAGCAGCCGTTGGGACCGCGCACCGGGGTCTCGGTCTCGACGTCGAACTTGACGACACGGATGTTGAACTTGCTGCGCAGATAGCCCGGGATTCGGCCGATGGCCCCGCGCCGGCCGTCGAAGTTGAACAGCGAGACGTTGCCCTCGGTCGCGCCGTAGAACTCCAGCACGCCGCCGACCCGGAAGCGGTCCAGCATCACGTCCCAGACGTCGGGACGCAGGCCGTTGCCGAAGATCAGCCGGATCTTGTGGGCGTGCTCGTTGGGCGTTTCCGGATGGTTGGCCAGGTAGCGGCACAGCTCGCCGATATAGACGAACATCGTGCAGTTATGAGCGACCACGTCGTCCCAGAAGGCGGTGACCGAGAACTTCTTGCGCAGCACCACCGCCCCGCCGTTCAGCAGGGCCGCGCCCATGGCGCAGAGGCCGCCGGTGGCGTGGTACAGCGGCAGGGTCACGTAGATGCGGTCGGTGGCCCGTGCGTCGGTCGAGCCGGCGAAGCCCCGCATGTACAGCTGGGCGCGCATGTGGGTGATGCGCGCGGCCTTGGGCAGGCCGGTCGTGCCGCTGGTGAAGATGTAGAGCGCGGTGTCCCGGGCGGTCAGGCCGTTGCGGGCGGTCAGGCGGTCGGGGCGCAGTTGGCTGCAGCTCTTCAGCGCATTGGCCAGGTCGCGCTGGTCGCCGTGGGCCGGGCCCAGCACCCACTGCTGGACGTGGCGGCCCAGCAAGGCCTTCACCTGCTCGAAGCACGGCGAGGTCTCGGGATCGACGATGCAGTGCAGCGCCTGGGAGATGTTCAGGCAATGGGCCAGGGCCGGGCCGGTCAGCTGGTTGTTGATCAGGGCGGTGGCCACGCCGACCTTCGACAGGCCGTACCAGATCGCCAGATATTCCAGTCGGTTGGGCATGAACAGCGCCACCGTCTGGCCGCGGGTGATCCCCTGCCCCTTGGCCCAGTGGGCGTAGCGGTTGGCGATGGCGTCCAGCTCGGCATAGCTCACCGAGCGTCCTTCGAAGACGATGGCCTGGCTGTCGCGCCACTTGTCGACGGCCGCCTCCAGATCGTCGCAGATCAGGTTGGTGCTGTCCGGCGCGATGGATTTCACGCGCTTGAGGGTGCGGGAGAGTCCCTTCAGGAACTTCAACTCGCGCTTCAACCTGGCCGGCAAACTCATCGACGCACTCCGTTCAAACAACCATTGGAGAGCGGCGAGCGGCCGGTCAAGACGCGGCGGCGTCTCGATTTGCCGAACTGGACGACAATCGGAAATGCACCTGGCCGCGCGTGAAATCCAGCGCGACGGATTCAAAGGCGTTGAGGATGTCGATCCCGATCAGGATCGCGGGTCGACGAACCAGGTCCCAGTACTCGAAGGTATGGATCGGGCCGAACACCACCGGCACGTCGCGGATGACGATCGGACCCAGGCTGAGGGTCTTGAGCGCCGCCAGCCTGCCCTCCAGGGTCTGGCCCGTGAGGCTGACCAGCTGAATGTCGGCCCAGTCGCTGGTCACGTTGCGACCACGCATCGCCTGGCGCATCAGGGCCATGTTGCCCACGGTGGTCGTGGAGCCGGTGTCGATGAAGGCCAGCACGGAAGCGCCGCCCACGGCGGCTTCGATCAGGTGAAGGCCGCTGCGGCGCGCCTTGACCGGCACGCTGACCGTATATTCGTCGGTGTTCGGCGGCACCGACCCGACTCGCATCTGGTCGCGGGCGAAGTCGAGGATCAGCCCCTGGCCGCCCAGCCAGTCCAGGCCCAGAACGCCCGGAGCCTGGACGAATCGTCCGGGCAGGACCGACAGGGTGAGGCCGCGCCGCACCCGGCGGCCGACGGCGATGGTCTCGACCTTGACCGTTCCCACCGTCTCGACCCCGGCAATGCCGTGCAGGGTCACCGAACCGGTGGTCGACAGGTTCAGCACCGCCGCCAGTTCGCTGGAGATCACCGAGGCGTTGGCGCCGGTGTCGACAAGGAAGGGATACGGTCCGCGCCCGTTGATCTTGGCTTGAACGGTCAGGCGCCGCGTGAAGCCCTGGATCCTGGTGGGATCGGCGGGCGACGCCGGTTCGGGAAGATCGAGAGCGGCGGCCGGAAGCGCGGGTGCGAGACCGGCCATGGCGAGCATGGCCGCCAGGCGCCGTCGCGAAATCTCGGGACTGTCCACGGAAACAGCCTCCTTCCATCGGAAGGAGGCTATACCCTGCTAGAGAC
>NZ_JBFTZS010000324.1:0-5414 GCF_056406675.1 Caulobacter sp. P1_B12_2
CCCCCCACCGGCGCATGCGCGCCGCCTCCCCCACAGGGGGAGGGTCTTGAGACGATCAGGCCTGCGCCGCCGCCCGTTCGCGCATGTGCTTGACCATGCCGATCGCCGCCAGGGCGTAGTGCAGGGCGGCCCAGGCGTAGAAGCACAGCGAGACGATGATGCCCTGCTGGGTGGCTCGGGCCATCGCGCCATGGCAGGCCTTGGCGAGATCTGCGGGCGCGCCCTTGGGCGCCAGGCCGCCCGGGCACTGGCCGTTGAAGCTGGCCGCGCCGGGGTCGGTGAACGAACCGCCCAGGGCCTGGAAGATCGTGGAAGCTTCCGGATGATTGAAGTGGAAGCGCGCCAGATGGTCGATCAGCCAGCCGGTGAACACCGGTCCGCCGCCCAGGGCGATCAGGTTCAGGAAGAAGAACAGCAGGGCCGTGGCCGTGGCCCGGCGGCGCGGCTCGACCGAGTTCTGGACCACGCCGAAGGTCGGGGCCAGGTAGGTGTAGTGGAAGATGCCCGGGACCAGCAGGATCAGGGCCGTGGTCTGCCAGCTCGTCTGCAGATAGGCGGCGATGTAGATCGGGGTGCAGATCAGCAGGCCGATGGCCGGCACCAGGGCGTACCACTTGGCGCTGCGCTTGCCCGACCAGTCGGTCAGGAAGCCGCCGACCAGGGTGCCGACCCCGGCCGAGAAGCCGC
The DNA here is from genome assembly GCF_056406675.1 of Caulobacter sp. P1_B12_2. Lineage (NCBI taxonomy): Bacteria > Pseudomonadati > Pseudomonadota > Alphaproteobacteria > Caulobacterales > Caulobacteraceae > Caulobacter > Caulobacter sp. P1_B12_2. Next base: position 688 of record NZ_JBFTZS010000324.1, read on the forward strand.
CGATCAGCCCGACGATCAGGCCGACCTGGGCGAGGCCCAGGCCGTAGGTGCGGACGAAATAGGGCGGCACGAACGCGCCCGAGCCGTACGAGCCGAACGAGGCGATGGTCACGCCCAGCATCATGTGCAGCACCGGCCACTTGCCGAACAGCACGGCCATGACCGCGCCCAGTTCCTTGAATTCGTTGGCCAGCGAGAACGGCGGCTTAGGCGGTTCGACGACAACGTCCTCGGCCTCCAGCGGGCGCTCCTTGAGTTCCGAATGGCCGCGCGGCGGTTCCTTGACGATCAGCTTGACCAGCACGGCCAGCAGGATGCCGGGCAGGCCGACGATCACGAAGGCGACCCGCCAGCTGAACTCCTGGGCCAGCCAGCCGCCGGCCACGGCTCCGAACATCGTGCCCAGCGGGATGCCGAACGAATAGATCGACAGGGCCGAGGCGCGCTTCTTGGGCTCGTAATAGTCGCTGATCAGCGAGTGGGACGGCGGCGAGCAGCCGGCCTCGCCGACCCCCACGCCGAAGCGGTAGAGGGCCAGCTGGGCGAAGCTGGAGGCGCTGCCGCAGAGGGCGGTGAAGCCCGACCAGATGACCAGCGACACCGAGATGATCGTCACCCGGTTCCAGCGCTCGGCCATGCGGGCGATCGGGATGCCCAGCAGGGTGTAGAGCAAGGCGAAATACAGACCGCCCAGCAGGCCCAGCTGGGTGTCGGTCAGCTTGAGGTCGACCTTGATGGCCTGGCCGATGGTGGCGATGATCGTGCGATCGATGAAGTTGAAGGTGTAGGTGGCGAGCAGCAGCCCCAGCACCGAGGCCTTGTAGCCATTGGAATACAGCGGCTGCGCGCCGCCAGGCGAATTCGCCTGCGCCATCCTGGGCCTCTCCCTTCAAACATTTGTTCTAATCGTTGGGCCGACCATAGACGTAACGGAAGCCGCAAGGCCAGAGGGGAAATCGCGGTCATTTTGGAGCGGTGAGATGAACGCGCGACAACGAGGGCGCCTGGGTCGGTTCAGGCGCGAAGGCCTTCAATGACGCATGGCCGCGACAGACGGTCGTCATGGAGGTCGCTCATGCCGGCCCTACCCGATTCCCGCGCCGAGCCCGTCGAACGCTCGGCCCAGATCATTCCCTTCGCGGAGCTCAACAGGGCGCGCTCTCTGCGGGCGCTTGCCGGCTGGCCTGCCGCGCCGCCGATGGAGCCCCACCCCTGGGCCTATGTCTTTCCCAGACCCGTGAACGGCGAAAGCGCCAAGCCCTAGTCGGTCGGGCGTTGTCCCGCGAGGGCCCCCGCGCTAAGCCCGGGCGTCCGCCCGTTCGCGAAGGAGCTCGCCATGGAAATCGTCGTCGGCACCAAGAAGTGGTCCAGCTGGTCGCTGCGGCCATGGCTAGCGCTGAAGCACACGGGCGAGGCCTTCAAGGAGACCCTGGTCGAGCTGCGTCACACCGGGACGTCCGAGGTCGAGATCGCCAAGCACTCGCCCAGCCATCTCGTGCCGGTGCTGAAGGACGGCGACCTGGTGATCTGGGACTCGCTGGCGATCTGCGAATACCTGGCCGAGAAATTCCCCGCCGCGAAGCTGTGGCCTCAGGACGCCGCCTTGCGGGCCCTGGGGCGTTCGGCGGCGGCCGAGATGCACTCGGGCTTCTCGTCGCTGCGCGGCGAATGCCCGATGGCGCTGGAAGAGGCGCCGCGCGTCGTGGCGATCTCCGAGGCCACCCAGAAGGACGTGCGCAAGATCGTCGAGCGCTGGAACCAGCTGCTCAAGCGCTCGGGCGGGCCGTTCCTGGTGGGCGAATGGWCGATCGTAGACGCCTTCTACACCCCGGTGGGGAGCCGGTTCCGCACCTACGGGATCCACCTGTCGGACTATGGCGACACCGGCGCGGCGGGCGTCTATTGCGAGCGCCTGCTGCAGTCGCCGGAATTCCTGGCCTGGGAAGCCGACGCCTAGGCCTGGGTCGGCTTGGCGTTTCGCACGCTCGGCCGGCGGCCGGGCCGGCGTTCGACCTCGCGCTCCACGGCGACGGCGCTGATCAGGGCGCCGTCCGGGGTCAGGATCGGAAAGACGTCGATGGCGCAGAGATAGGCCTCGCCCGACTTTCGGTAGTTGACCAGGGTCGTGCTGTGCCGTTCGCCGTTGCGCAGGGCGCGGGCCAGACGCTTGCGCGCCGCCAGGCTCGTGCCTGGTCCTTGAAAAATCCGGGGATTTTTTCCCAGGATTTCGGCCCGATCGAAACCGGTCATGYGCTCAAACGTTGTATTCACATAGAGAATGTGAGGGCCGGGCGGAGACAGCTGGCCGTCGGTCAGAACCACGCCGACATCGAGGTCGTCGGCCAAGGCCGAGATTAGATCACGCAAAGGCATACTGTATTCCGTGGCTTAGCCGCCGGTGGCTATACATCCGTGAAGGTTTTGCGTCCGAGAAAATCGAATTAACGGCTCATTAATCATCTCGAATTGAGTAATTGCCTTATTCCGCAAGGAGTTTTGGGCTCACTTGTGAGTTGTGGGCGTACGCTGTTATGCAATTAGGATATCGTTAATCGACGTTATGCCTAAAGCTCGACCTCAGCCGACTGGGTTGGAATGAGAGCGACGATGTTTTCAGGTCAAAAAGCGGTCCGCCAGGCCGACCTTCAGCGGGTCCAGAACCTCGAGGCCCAGGTCGCGGCCATGGAGCGGTCACAGGCAGTGATCGAGTTCCAGCTGGACGGCACGATCATCCGCGCCAATTCGAACTTCCTGGGCGCCCTGGGCTACGCGGCGACCGAGATCGAGGGGCGCCATCACAGCCTGTTCGTGCCCCCCGCCGAGGCGCAAGGCGCCGACTACCGGGCGTTCTGGGCGCGGCTCAACGCCGGCGAGTTCGTCGCGGCCAAGTTCCTGCGCATCGGCAAGGGCGGCAAGGAAGTCTGGATCCAGGCGTCCTACAACCCCGTGCTCGACAAGACCGGCAAGCCTTACAAGGTCATCAAGTTCGCCACCGACGTCACCGCCATCGAGCAGGAGCGGACGCGCGGCGAGGCCGAGCGCCGCCTGGCCGACGAGGAGCAGGGCGCGGTGGTCTCGGCCCTCGCCGACAGCCTGCGCCGCCTGGCCGAGGGCGACCTGACCGCCGACATCCAGGCGCGTTTCGAAGGTCGCTACCAGCGGATCAAGGACGACTTCAACAGCGCCATTGGCAGCCTGCGCCAGGCCATGAGCGCGATCGTCACCGCCACCGGCGGGCTGCGGGCCGGCTCGGACGAGATCGCCTCGGCCTCCGACGACCTGTCGCGTCGCACCGAGCAGCAGGCCGCCTCGCTGGAGGAAACCGCCGCCGCGCTCGACGAACTGACCGCCACGGTCCGCCGCAGCGCGGCCGGCGCCAAGGAAGCCTCCAACGCCGCCTCCAGCGCTCGGGAAGAGGCCGCTCGCTCCGGCGACGTCATGCGCGACGCTGTCGCCGCCATGGGCGAGATCGAGCAGAGCTCGGGTCAGATCACCCAGATCATCGGCGTCATCGACGAGATCGCCTTCCAGACCAATCTTCTGGCCCTGAACGCCGGTGTCGAAGCGGCCCGCGCCGGTGACGCCGGCCGCGGCTTCGCGGTCGTGGCGCAAGAAGTGCGGGCCCTGGCTCAGCGCTCGGCTGAGGCGGCCAAGGAGATCAAGACCCTGATCGCCAGCAGCACCGCTCAGGTCGAGCGCGGGGTGAAGTTGGTCGGCGAAACCGGCCAGGCGCTGGGCGGCATCGTCGGCAAGGTTTCGCAGATCGACACCCTGATCTCCGAGATCGCCCAGTCCTCGCAGGAACAGGCCACCGGCCTCAACCAGGTCAACGCCGCCGTCAACCAGATGGACCAGGTCACCCAGCAGAACGCCGCCATGGTCGAGGAGGCCACCGCCGCCGCAACCAACCTGCGCAACGAGACCGGAGAACTGGCCCGACTGGTGGCGCGGTTCGAGACGGGGCAGGAGGCCTCGGGCCGCCCGGCGGGTCGGGCGCGCGCCGCCTAGTCCCCGGTCGGGAACATCGCGAAATAGGGCTCGGCTTCCTGGAGCACCCGCACGAACGACGGGCGGGCCAGCAGGCGGTCCAGATAGGCCGAGACGTTAAGGTGGGTCCCGTCCAGCGGCGCCACCTTGTTGGCGTAGAACAGGGCGGGGGCGGCCGCGCAGTCGGCCAGGCTGAAATCGTCGCCCGCCGCCCAGGTGCGACCCGCCAGCTCGGTCTCGAGCAGGCCGTAGGCCATGGCCAGCTGCGCGCGGGCCTGAGCGACGCCGTACGGGTCCTTGGCGTCCGCCGGCCGGATCCGGTCGCCGACGATCGCCTGCATCGGCGTCATGACATAGAGGTCGAAAAGGCGGTCCATCAGGCGCGTGCGCAGGGCGGCCTCGGGCTCGTCGGGAATGAACCGGACGGGGCCGGGGTAGGCCGTCTGCAGATATTCGATGATGCTCGAACTCTCGGGGATCGTCCGGTCCCGCGCCCCGTCGCACAGCAGCGGCATCTTGGCTGTCGGCCACAACGCCTTGAACGCCGCGACGTTGGCGGGGTCGCTGAAATCGACCAGCCGCGCCTCGAACGGCGTGTCGTTCTCGTAGAGGGCGATCAGCGCCTTCCAGCAGTACGAGGACAGCGGGTGCATGTGTAGCGTTAGGGACATGAGAGCTCCAAGGATCGGGCGGGGACGCGGCCGCGCGTCCCCCGTTTTGACGGGGCTGGGGCCTAGGCC
>NZ_JBFTZS010000325.1:0-5407 GCF_056406675.1 Caulobacter sp. P1_B12_2
GAGCGCCGGCTTCGGGAGCAGTGGTATCGGTCATGATCTCTCTTCTCCCTTACGCGGCCGGCGCGAAGTCGTCGCGCGGGCGCTCGGTGCGCTCGCCACGTTCGCGGTCGCGACGGGCCAGAACCGGCGACAGTTCCAGGTCCAGCTCTTCGACGCGGATGGTCATGAAGCGCAGCACGTCTTCATTGATCAGCAACTGACGTTCCATCTCCTTCACGGCCGCGGCCGGAGCGTCGATGGCGAGCAGGGAGTAGTGGCCCTTGCGGTTCTTCTTGATGCGATAGGTGAGGTTACGCAGGCCCCAGTATTCGATCTTGGCGATGTGACCGCCATTTTCTTCCAGGAGGGCCTTGAGTTGCTCATTCAGAGCTTCGGCCTGTTGCGGCGAGATGTCCTGCCGCGCGATGACCACGTGTTCGTAGAACGACATGTTTTCCTTCTTCCGGCTTGGAAAGCGGCGCGGCCGACGGCGGAAGTCCGTCGACCACGATGGATCCTGCATGCCGAGCGGGAAATCCCGACCCAAAGGGCTGCGTGCAAGACCGCCATCCGTGAGAGGGCGCGCTAATAGCCGAAAGGTCGCGCCAAGGCAAGGAAACCCTGCGGATCCGCCAGGTCCGGCCCAGCGGCGCGGCATCGGCTCGGAAATCCACGCGGCAATAATCGCCTGGAAACGAGGCGGCGAACAGTTGTCATACAAATTTGACGCCCAAGGTGTTTGGACGCGCAAAGGCTTATGCTATCGGGGTTCATGGGGTTTCGAACGCTTGCATCCCTGATCGTGGCGACGGCCGCGACCGCCGCCTTCGCCTTGCCGGCGACGGCGGGCGACATCGTGCGCAAGCCCGATCTGTCGGTGTGGGGCGCGGACGGCCACTTCCAGGGCTATTCGGCCGCCCAGACGCTGGACCTGTCCAGCGACGCCGAGAAGGCGACCTTCACCGCCAAGGTGGCCGGCGCCATCGACGATCCCACCTATAATTTCGACCTCAAGCTAAACCAGAAGCCCGACGAGCACGTCGCGGCCAATCGCGCGGTCGGTGTGGGGGCGTCCTGGAACGCCCGCGAGGCGGCGATCCGCTCGTCCCTGGCCCGTTCGTTCGGCTTCGGCCTGCTGCCCAGGACCAACTATGTGCGGCTGTCGATGGACATGAACGCCACCCAGCCGGTCTATCTGCGCGGCGCCATGCCGGTGACCCGCGCCAATGTGCGGTCCGAACTGACCCTGGATGGGCGTCCGGTCGCCTCGATCGCGGTGGGCGGCGGGACGATGGGCGAGGAGGGCGTCGATTTCAGCCTGACCCGGCCGTTCGACATCCCCGCCGAGTTCACCGTCAGCCTGCGGGCCGCCGACGAGCGGGTCCAGGACGGCCGGCTGATGGTCAAGCTGGTCCGCACCACCTGGTAGGCCTCAGGCGGCTTCCGCCGCCTTGATCTCCACCTCACGCCTCGGGCGGCGCACGGCCTGGGCGAACCGCTCCAGATAGCGCGGGTTCTCGGTGCCCATCATCCGGTCCCACCAGGTGAAGTAGAGGCCGTAGTTCCAGCCTGCCTGGGCGTGGTGCAGGTCGTGATGGGTCACTGTCGTCAGCCAGGGCAGCAGCGGACGCCCGTCCCGGGCGGCCGGAAACAGCTCGTAACCGCTGTGGCCCAGGGTGTTGCGGACGATCTGGTGCAGCATGAACAGTCCCGCGACCGGCCATTGGGTGGGCACGATCAGCATCCACAGCGGCACGAACAGCGCGTTGATCGCCGCCTCGCCCAGGTCGAAGCTGTAGGCGGTGAACGGCGAGGGGCTGTTGGACCGGTGATGGCGACGGTGGAAGGTGCGAAACAGCCGCCGGTCGTGGATCAGCCTATGGGTCCAGTAGAACCAGGCGTCGTGGGCGACGATCATCAGCACGAGGCTGGTCCAGAACCAGACCGGGCCCCACGCGCGGGCGATGTACGGACCGGGCATCAGGCCGGCGCGGAACAGGCCGAAGCTCAGCAGGCCGACGGTCGAGAACACCATGATCGAGCGGATCGAGCAGGCGAACTCGATCACCAATTGTTGGGCCGGCGGGCGGCCTTCGCGGATCTTGCGGCCGGCCAGCGGGACCGCCAGCACGACCCACAGCGCCAGCCAGACGCCGACCGCGAAGATCACGTAGCGGCTGACGTCGGTGAACACGCCGTGCAGCCAGTTTTCGGCGAAGGGGAGCAGGAACGACATCGGGTTTTCCTCGGATGGACGACGTCCCGAGGAAGACGCGGCGACCGGAGCCCGTCGCGCCGATCGCGAAATCAGGCGGACTTGTCGGCTTTCGGCGACGGTTCGCCGGTTTCGACCAGTCTCAGCCGCGCCGGGACCGGGGTGTTGGCGGTCCGCCATTCAGTTGGGGTGACACCGGTCGCGGCGCGGAAAGCCCTGTTGAACGGCCCCAGCGAGGCGAAGCCCAGGTCGTAGGCGATGGTCGAGATCGATTTCAGGGCCAGGTCCGGGGCGGCGAGGGCGGTCTTGGCCGCCTCGACGCGCCGACCGTTGACGTAGTCGGCGAAGTTGCGATGGCCCAGGACGCCGTTGATCAGCCGGCGCAGGCGGTGCTCGGGCGCGCCGACCAGGGCGGCCAGGGCGCTGATCGACAGGTCCTCGCCGCGCCAGACCTCGTCTTCGTCCATGGCGGCCTGCAACCGCGCCAGCACCAGCCGGTCGGCGGGGGTGAGGTCCAGGGCCGCCGCGGGCGTCGAGGGCGCGGCGTGGCCCGCCTGGACCGGGAGCTCGACCAGCATGGGTTCGGCCCGGAGCAGGGCCGTCGCGCCGACCAGGGCCAGGGCCGCCAGGGCCAAGGCCTGGGCCACGCTGGGCGCGTAGATCCACGGCAGACCTGTGGCCCAGGCCATGTCCTGGGCGCTCAGCAGCAGGATGTAGCCGGCGGCGGCGATCATCACCGGCCCGCGCAGCCGCCGACGCTGGATGACCAGGTCGCCGCGCCACCCGCGCCAGATCACCAGCAGCGCATGCAGGACCAGCCCCACCGAGGTCAGGTTGAACACCAGCCAGAACGGCCGGCAGATTTCCGGCGGCATGAAGCGCGCCAGGGCCCATAGAACCACAAGGCCGAGCGCCGGCCAGAGGCGGTGCGGCGAGAAGCGCCGCTCGTCGGCGAACAGGGCGTAGGCCAGGGCCCAGAACAGGCCGGTGGTGGCCACCGACATTGCCCAGATCAACGGCGTGGCGTGGTCCGTCCCGCCCGGTCGGTAGCCGTCGAGGACATGGGCGATGGCGCAGAGGAAGAACAGGCCGCCGACCCAGCGCGCCGGCGTGGGCCGCCGGTCCAGCACCAGGGCCAGGCCCGTGACGCCGAAGCCGCCGATGGCGACGCCGCGGGCCAGGGTTTCGAGGGGGATCATATCGACCATGGCCGTGATCCTAGATGCGGCGCGTGAAGATCACTGGGATCGTCACGCGCCGATTTCGCAAGAGGCTGGCCGAAATCCGTTCGGCGCGTCCTACTTGGCGCCCTTATAGGCCTTCACGGCGTCCATGGTCTTGGTGACGTGCCCCTGGAAGTTGCCGTCCGTGTAGGTCATCAGGATCTTGCCGTTCGGCGCGATCACATAGGAGGTGCGGTTCGACCAACCTCCGGGCATCGGTACGCCCGCCGCGGTCATGCCGACATCGTAAGTCTTGACCAGGCCGGCGGGCGCGGCGGCGACGGCGAACTTGTCGCGGCAATGCTCGCTGGAGAAGGCCTTGATCTTGTCGACATTGCCGGCCGTGACACCGATCACCGTGGCGCCCAGCTTCTCGAAGTCGGGCGTGGCCTCGGCGAACTCGTGGGCCTCGGCCGTGCAGCCCGAGGTGTAGGCGGCGGGGAAGAAGTACAGCACCACCGGCCCCTTCTTCAGCGCCTTGGACAGGGTGAAGGAGAAGTCCTTGCCGGCCAGGGCGGCGGGAGCGGTGAAGTCGGGCGCCTTGTCGCCGACCTTGAGGGCGGCGAGGGCGGGAGAGGCGGCCAGAAGGGCGCCGCAGAGAGCGAGACCGGTAAGCAGGCGTTGCATGCGTAGGCTCCAGGAGAGGCGAGGGCGCAGCCAGCTGCGTCATGAATTCAATAACGCCATTCCTCCGCCTTCCAAACGTCAACCTGCGCCCTTAAGACCAAAGGCGTAAACGGGAGGCGGCCATGGCGCTCGGCGAAACGGAAATCCCCACCTTGGCGGCCTGGGCGGGCGGGCCCGAGCGCTTCCGGGCGTTGTTCGAGGCCTTCTACGCCGCCGTGCCCAACGATCCGGTCCTGGCCCCGGTGTTCGCCGGCATGAACCCGCGCCACGCCGAGCATGTGGCCGCCTTCGTCACCGAGGTGTTCGGCGGCCCCAAGGCCTACAGCGAGGCCGGCGGCGGGCACGCGGCGATGATCGGCCATCACCTGGGTCGCCACCTGACCGAACAGCAGCGCCGGGCCTGGGTTTCGCTGATGCTGGACACCGCCGACGCGGTGGGCCTGCCGGCCGATCCGGAGTTCCGCGCCGCCTTCGTCGGCTATCTGGAATGGGGAACGCGGCTGGCGGTGATCAACTCCGCGCCCGGCGTCGAGGCGCCCGCCGACAACCCGCCGATGCCGATCTGGGGCTGGGGCCCGCCGGGCGGACCCTGGCTGGGCTGACTTGCCGCCCCGCGTTCGATGGCCTAACCCTCCGCGCCAGAATCTTTAAGAACCTGAATCTTTAGAAAGAGGCGCGGGCTTCCATGAGCATCGCTTTCATTTTCCCCGGCCAGGGCAGCCAGACGGTCGGCATGGGCGCCGATCTCGCCCAGGCCTTCGCCGCCGCCCGCGAGGTCTTCCAGGAGGTCGACGACGCCCTGGGCCAGAAGCTGTTCAAGCTGATGGTCGAGGGGCCGGAGACCGACCTGACCCTGACCGAGAACGCCCAGCCGGCGCTGATGGCGGTCAGCCTGGCCGTGTCGCGCGTGCTGGAAAAGGAATTCGGCGTCGGAATCGACAAGGCCGCCTTCGTGGCCGGCCACAGCCTGGGCGAATACAGCGCCCTGGCCGCCGCCGGCGCGATCACCCTGGCCGACACCGCCCGACTGCTGAAGCTGCGCGGCCAGGCCATGCAGCGCGCCGTGCCGGTGGGCGAGGGCGCGATGGCCTCGCTGATCGGCCCGAAGACCGACCTGGCCCTGGCCGAGGCCGCCGCGGCCGCTGGCTCGGAAGTTGGCGTCTGCGTCGTGGCCAACGACAACAACAACGGCAACGTGGTGATCTCCGGCGAAAAGGCCGCCGTGGACAAGGCCATCGAGAAGGCCAAGGAATTGGGCGCGCGCGCCATTCCGCTGAACGTCTCGGCCCCGTTCCACTGCCCGCTGATGCAGCCGGCCGCCGACGAGATGGAAGAGGCCCTGGCCCGTACGACCATCGTCTCG
>NZ_JBFTZS010000326.1:0-5394 GCF_056406675.1 Caulobacter sp. P1_B12_2
GCCCAAAGCGGCGAGGCCGCGCCTTGAAACCTTGATGGCGAGCCTGCTCTGGCGTCTGACCGAGWCAAGGACGACGCGYCGCGTCGCCGCGACGCGGCCGCCRGAGGCGGTCCTTGACTCGGYCAGACGCCAGAGCTCCGATCCACCAAGGCTTTAAGGCGYGGSCCCATCCGGGGCGGATGAGGGCGTCCGGCGGGAAGCAAACGTTCCGAAGGGCCCAGAAGGGTGGAAATTGGACTTTGGCTCGCGATGGGATCAGCGATCCGGATTTCTTTCGATAAACAGAGCGATCGCGTCTGAGATCGTCGGCTTCCATTCGTTCGGCTGCGTCGGCATTTCACTGAGAAAATGCTCCAGCATGCTCTGAGGAGAGATCAACTCATCTGAGCCAAGTTCCTCGTCGCCACCGACGTAGTTGGCAAAGGCAATCCAGACCTGATTGGATTCCAGATCACGAAAGCCGGCGTAGCGAACGGCCAGTTCTGTGCTCGCCCGAACCCAAACGGCGATCTCTTCAAACATGCCTCGCTCCTAGCGTCGGCAAATGGATAGCTGACATCACTAAGGTCCGACTAGGGTGGGAAGCGGACCTAGCCCAAGGTGCCGCCAAGGCGTGCGCGCACCTCCTCCGGCTTCAGATCATATCCAGTAGCTCGATCCCCGGACCAGTTCACCCCCACCACCAACTGGTCCTTCTCGAGGCCCGGGAGCCAACGGTCAGTGAACTCCTGCATAGTGAGCTTGTGCGGGGTGAAGTTGCGGTAGGCATCTACGGTGGCGATCACCTTCTGCGCCCGACTTTCAAGTGACCAGAACGGCATGGCTCTTTCGCCGGAACTGTTGGCAGGCGCAGGAAAGCCCTCGTCGTCACGGATCGTCCACACTAGCCGGTCCTTCAAGACCTCGTCGAAAAAGTGCTTGGTCTGGGCTGCGGCAGTGCTCATCGGCCTTTCTGAGCATGAGAGGGCAATTTCCGCAACGGGGTCGTAGGCGGAAGCTGGCGTCGGCGCTGGAAGCAGACCTTGGACCTTGCCGCCCACAGCGGACGCCCGGAAGGTCAGCTTGGGGTGGGTTGCAGACATTGGACGACACGGAGGTTTTGCGGCAACTTGGCCGTATGTCGCGATATCTGATGGTAGGGCTTTTGTCTGTCGCCTTGGGCGCTTGCGCTCACTCTGGGCGCGAGATGCCAACCGCAACGGATGCCGCGCAGGCTTATGCAAGGAAACAGGCTGAGCCGTGCTGGTTGTTGATAGATGACCCGTCATGCGACGGTCAGGTTTTTCTTCCACCGCCGGTTAGCTCAGTGACCAGTATCCGGTGCAACTCAGGACTATCTCCTACTGTAGCCTGCCATTTTCGCGTGGCGAACGAGCGCTGTAGAGCCCGATTTCAGCAAGAAGGCGGCATCTGGCACGTCACACGTCGTGGTATTTTACTCAATGTGAGTTGCCGAACCTAGGCCATGTACGGGCGATACGGGACGCGGGAGCGGACCTTCTGATTGTCCGACTAGGGTCGAAAGCGGAAGTCAGCTTCCGGACGCGATTGAGCCCTTCCTCACCGCGCGCTAAGCCCCTCTCATGACCGCCCTCTACACCGACTCTGACGTCGCCGACCTGACCCGCCGCCTGCTGGACCACAGCCTGCCCAAGGACCAGTGGACCCACGCCGCGCACCTGAGCGCCACCCTGCATCTGGTTCGTACACGGAACGACGGCCTGGAGCGCGACATGCCGCGGATCATCCAGACCTACAATGTCGCGGTCGGCGGGGTGAACGACGACGCCGGCGGCTATCACGAGACCATCACCCAGGCCTATCTGGCCGCCATCCGCGCCTTCGTCGCGACCCTGCCGGCCGGGATCGGCGACGGCGAGGCGTCGGCCCGGCTGCTGGCCACGCCGATGGGCGACAAGGCCTGGCCGCTGACCTTCTGGTCGCGCGAGCGGCTGTTCAGCGTGGAGGCTCGGCGCGGCTGGGTGGAGCCGGACCTGGCGCCGCTGCCCGCCCCCGTCGGCCCGCCTGAAGACGTGCCGGCATGATCCCGTTCACGCCCGCCTTTCTCGGCGTCTATCTGGCCGTCCTGAACCTGCTGACCTTCGCGATCTTCGGCCTCGACAAGGCCGCCGCCGTCGCCCGGCGTCCGCGCGTGCCCGAACGCGTCCTGCTGACCCTGGCGGCCCTGGGCGGCACCCTCGGCGCCCTGGTGGCCCGGCCGGTGTTCCGCCACAAGACCCGCAAGCAGCCGTTCGGCGCCTGGCTGGTGCTGATCGTGTTCGTGCAGGGGGTGGTGGTCGTGGCCGGGCTGGCAATCGCCTGGGCCGAACGCGCCGCCTGACCGCGGGCCTGCGGGTGAGCGAAGTCCTCCTCGGTTCCTCGGCGCCGCCGCTCAGGGCTGGCGGGCGACGCTGTTGTCGACGCCGGAGATCTTGACCCGGGGCTCGCGGTCGGCGCGCCAGCGCACCTTGTTCCCCGTACCCTCGACCGACACCGAGGCGGCGGGCTTCAGGCCGATGGTGATCGTGCTGTCGGTTCCGGTCAGGGTCAGGCTGGCGCAGGCGCCGGTGAAGGTCAGGATGTGGTCCACGCCCTCGACCAACACGTCGCGGCCCTCGCAGGCGATTGTGCGTTGCTGCTCCACGCCGCTGATGCGGATCGCGTCCTTGCCCACATTGGCGGTTCCAACCTGGGCGGCGGCCGCCAGCACGGCGATAAGCGTCATCATGATCGGTCCTCGAGTCGTTCGGGGTTTGAGGGCGGGGGTTTGGAGGCGCAGGCTAGCTTCCTCGCGCGACGCGCGCGTGAAAGCCTGGCCATTCGAACAGTCCAGACCCTGGCGAGGTTCCCGACGCATCCTGCGGCGGGACGCCGAAACGCCCCTTGACTGACGCGGCGACGCTCGCCGCCAATGGCGTCACACCGCGTCGGAGCCCGCGCCATGATCGTCGTCCATCACCTGAACAACTCGCGCAGCCAGCGGGTGCTGTGGCTGCTGGAGGAGCTGGGGCTGCCCTACGAGGTCAAGCGCTACGAGCGCGACGCCAAGACCATGCTGGCCCCGCCGGAGCTGCTGGCCGTCCACCCCCTGGGCAAGTCTCCGGTGATCACCGACGGCGACAAGACCATCGCCGAGACCGGGGCGATCGTCGAGTACGTGATCGAGACCTACGGCGGGGGCCGGCTGATCCCCGCCGCCGGGACGCCCGAGCGCCTGCGCTGGACCTACTGGCTGCACTATGCCGAGGGCTCGGCCATGACGCCGCTGCTGCTGAAGCTGGTGTTCACCGCCCTGCCCGCCCGCGCGCCCGGCCTGCTGAAGGGCCTGGTCAAGGCCGTCGCCGCCAAGGCCCAGAGCGGCTTCGTGGATCCGCAGCTGAAGATGCACGTCGACTACTGGGACGCCGAACTGGCCAAGAGCGCCTGGTTCGCCGGGCCGGACTTCACCGCCGCCGACATCATGATGAGCTTCCCGCTCGAGGCCGGCGCGGCCCGCGCGGGTGCGGCCTCCCGCCCGCATGTGAAGGCGTTCCTGGACCGCATCCACGCCCGCCCGGCCTACCGCAAGGCGCTGGAGCGCGGCGGGCCGTACGACTACGCGTGATCCACCGCCGTTCCTGACCACCGTCATCCTCGGACTTGTTCCGAGGACCCCTCGTTCAGCCGAGCTGCCGGTTGAGGTTCGGTCGCGATCTCACCGCTTCACGGATCGCCCTTCTTCGCGGTTGATGCAGGGGTCCTCGGAACAAGTCCGAGGATGACGGTGAGAGGGTGAGAGAGGGGCCCACTGCCCCCCCCTGCGACACGACGCCACCGTTAAGCTTGGTTAAGGCTTCCCTCACCTCCCCTCCGGCATGGTCTCGCGGAGCGTCCCGTCGGAGGGGCGGAGTGGAGCGCGTCTTGGATCAGGCAGGGACAGAGGCAAGGACCGCGCGCGGCGCGACCGCGCGACTGATCCTGCTCTCGGGCGCGACGATCCTGGCCACCCTGTTCGCCACCGTGGCCGCCGGCGCCGCGCCGCGCGACCCCGCCCGGGTCGCGGCGGTGTTTCCGCCCTGGTGGACGCCCGCCCAGGCCGCTTCGGCCGCCGCCTCGGCCGGCCAGATCGCCGGCGCGGGCGGCGTGTCCTTCATCCTCATCCTGCGCGGCGAGCCCGGCCAGCTGGAGTCGCGCGCCCGCGCGGCCGGCGCCTGGCTGCTGCTCGACCCCGACGCCGCCGGCGTCTGCGCCAATCCTTCCCGGGAACTCCGCTGATGCGCCTGATCTTCTCCAACCTCGACGCCCAGCGCCAGTCCGGCGCCAAGCTGATCGCCCTGCTGACCGCCCTGATGGCGCCGGTGGTGATCGCCACCAAGCTGATCCTGGGCGGACCGTTCGTGGCCCTGGGGATCGCCGCGGCCGGCGTCGCCGTGCTGGGCGGCCTGGCCCTGAAGATGAGCGCCGCCGGATCGACCGGCCGGGCGCTGTCGGGCGTGGCCCTGATGGCCCAGGTCTCGCTGCTGGTCGCCGCCGTCGACGGCCACGCCTGGCAGATCGACATGCACATGGCCTATTTCGCCGCCCTGGCCCTGCTGGTGGTCTATTGCGACTGGACCGTGATCGCCGCGGCCGCCGCCACCGTGGCCGTGCACCATCTGGGCCTCAGCTACATCCTGCCCGCCGCCGTGTTCCCGGGCTCGGCCAGCCTGGGCCGGGTGATCCTGCACGCCGTGATCCTGATCGTCGAGGCCGGCGCCCTGATCGGCATCTGCGCCAGCGTCAACCACATGTTCTCGGTGGCCGAACGGGCCCGGGCCAAGGCCGAGGCCGCGATGGCCGAGGCGCGCGACGCCGACCAGGCCGCCGAGCAGGCCCGCCGCTCGCAGGAGACCGACCGCGTCGCCCACGCCGCCGTCCAGGCCCAGTCCGAACGCCAGCGGGCCGACATGGTCGACGCCCTCGCCGAAAGCCTGGCGCGCCTGGCCAAGGGCGACCTGTCGGTGCGTCTGATCGAGCGCTTCCACGAATCCTACGAGCAGCTGCGCGCCGACTTCAACCAGGCGGCCGGCAAGCTGTCGGACGCCCTGGTGGTGATCGACGACCGCGTGGCCGGCGTACGCCGGGGCTCGGACCAGATCGCCGACGCCGCCTCGAACCTGTCGCGCCGCACCGAGCAGCAGGCCGCCAGCCTGCAGGAAACCGCCAGCGCCATGGACGAGATCACCGCCACCGTCGGCCAGACCGCCGACGGCGCGCGCCGCGCGGCCCAGGTCGTGGCCCAGGCCCGCGAGGACGCCCGGCGCTCCGGCGAGGTGGTCGACGAGGCGGTCGGGGCCATGGGCGCGATCGAGACCTCGGCCACCCAGATCTCTCGGATCATCGGGGTGATCGACGAGATCGCCTTCCAGACCAACC
>NZ_JBFTZS010000327.1:0-5391 GCF_056406675.1 Caulobacter sp. P1_B12_2
TTGACGGGGCTGGGAGTTCAAACCGGCCTGTTCGAGGATCAGTCGGAGTCGCCGACGGCCCCTTCCGGGCGACTTTGATCCTGCCCGCCTGAGGGGAAACGTCGATCGGGATGAAACAAGCCCTCAATCGCCGTCCCTTGAGAAGAACGGTTTCGCGGAGCGGTCGAGCCAAGCCGAAACGCACATTCAAACCCACGGTCATCCGGGCTCGGCCCGGACCGCTCCGCGTCCTCCTCAACCACTCAGCGGATGTTCCGCGTGAGACAGCGAAGCTGCGTCTTCACAAAGCTTCCCCTGTGGGGGAGGTGTCGGCGAAGCCGACGGAGGGGGGCGTGATCGGATTATGGCCAGCTCTAAGATCTTCGATCCCAAAACTCCCCCCAGCGATCGCTGCGCGATCGCCTCCCCCACAGGGGGAGGCTTGGGAACCTCAGCCCTCGGCCACGGTCCCGACCCCGAACTGGATCCAGACGGCCTTGTCCTTGAAGTTCTTCTGGACGAAGGCGGCGTGGATCTCGCGTTCCGCCTCGGTGGAGCGCGGGGCCAGCGGCCGGGGGCGGGCGCCGTACGAGCCGGCGCGGGCCGCCGAAACGGCGTTGACGGCGACCACCGCCGTCAGCTCCAGCGCCCGCTCCTTGCCGCCCTGCAGCTCGAGATAGACCTCGGCCAGCAGGTGGGCGTCGATCAGGGCGCCGTGCTTGTCGCGGCTGTCGAGGCTGATCTTGAAACGCTTACAGAGCGCGTCGAGCGAGTTGTACATGCCCGGGAAGCGCTTCTTGGCCATGGCCAGGGTGTCGACCCAGCGGCTTTCCGGCAGCGGGCCGCGATTGCACTTCTCCAGCTCGAAATTGACGAAGCTGCGGTCGAAGGCGGCGTTGTGGGCGATCACCGGCGAATCGCCGACGAACTCCAGGAAGCGGTCGGCGATCTCGTGAAACTTGGGCTTGCCGGTCAGGAACTCGATCGACAGGCCGTGAACCTTCTGGGCCTCGGCCGGCATGTCGCGCAGGGGGTCGCAATATTCGTGGAACGACCGGCCCGTGGGCATGTAGTCGACCACCTCGATGCAGCCGATTTCGACCAGCCGATCGCCGGTCTTGGGGTCGAAGCCGGTGGTTTCGGTATCGAGGATGATTTCCCGCGCCATCCGATTTCAATGGCCTTGTTCGTCGCCGTCTTCAAGCGGAGCCACGGCTCTAAGACGAGTCAGGATGTCGCGGACCTGGTCGCGGGCGGCGTCCAGGCCCCGGCCGGTGTCGATCACGAAATCGGCCCGGGCCCGCTTTTCGGCGTCGGGCGTCTGGCGGGCCAGGATGGCCTCGAACTTGGCGGGATCCATGCCGGCCCGGGCCAGGACCCGCTCGCGCTGCACGTCGGCGGGGGCCGAGACGACCACCACCTTGTCCACCTTCTTGTGGCCGCCGGTCTCGAAGAGGAGGGGGATGTCGAGCACGACGACGTCGGCGCCCTGGGCCTGGGCGTCCTCGAAGAAGCCGATCCGGTGGGCGCCGACCAACGGGTGGACGATCGACTCCAGGACCGCCAGGGCCTCGGAATTACCCATCACCGCTGCACTGAGCTTGGTGCGGTCGATCGAGCCGTGGACGACCACGCCTGGAAAGGCCGCCTGCACCGGGGCGACCGCCGCCCCGCCGCTGGCATAGAGGGCGTGCACGGCGGCGTCGGAATCGTAGACCGGCACGCCGGCCTCGACGAACATCTTGGCGGTGGTCGACTTGCCCATGCCGATCGACCCGGTGAGGCCCAGGACGATCATGTCGCGGCGTCTCCCAACTGGGCGAGAGCGAGGGCTCGGACATCGACCTCGGCCGGCGGCGTGACGCCGAAGAAGGTCTCGAAGCTGGGAACCGCCTGGCGCAGCAGCATCTCCAGTCCGTCCACCGTCCGGCGGCCCGCCGCCTCGGCCCGCCGCAGGAACTCGGTGCGCAGCGGCTTGTACACCATGTCGACGACCACGGCGTTGGCGGGCGTCAGCTCCAGCCGCGCGGCCGGGCCGGTCCCGCCGCCCAGGCCCAGCGACGTGGCGTTGATCACCAGGCCGGCCTGGGCCAGCAGGGCGTCGAGCTCCTGTTCGGACGCGGCCTCGACCACGCCGCCGATCGAGGTCGCGATGGACTGGGCCCGGGCGAAGGTGCGGTTGACGATGCTGACCTTGGGCGCGCCGGCCAGGGCCAGGGCGGCGGCCGCGCCTCGAGCCGCGCCGCCGGCGCCCAGGATCACCACCGGCGAGGCGGCCAGGTCGAAGCCCGGCGCCTGGACGGCGATCGCGCCGATCAGGCCGGGGCCGTCGGTGTTGTCGGCCGTGATCGTCCCGTCGGCCTCGAAGATCAGCAGATTGGCGGCGCCGGCCAACTTGGCCAGGTCGCTGCAGCGATCGGCGCAGGCCAAAGCCTGTTCCTTGAACGGGATGGTGACGTTGAGACCCCGGATCGCCCCGCCGCGCAGGCCTTCGACGAAGGTCTCGAAATTATCCTCGCCCGGCGCGAACGGCACATATGCGGCGTCCAGCCCGGCCGCGGCGATCCAGGCGTTGTGGATCACCGGGCTCATCGAATGGCGGATCGGCTGGCCGCAAACGCCGGCGACGATGGCGGATCCGGTAATGCTCATGCCTCGAGGGCCCCATGAAGACGCAGGAAATCGAACAGGCCGACGATCGGCAGGCCGAGAATGGAGAAATAGTCGCCGTCGATGCGGTCGAACATCTGCACGCCCTCGCCCTCGAGGAAGTAGCAGCCGACCGAGGACAGGACGTCGGGCGCGTTGCGCTCCAGATAGTCGTCCAGCCAGACGTCGCTGARGTTTCGGACCGATAGTTTGGTGGTCTCGACCACCCGCCAGATCGGCCGGCCGTCGCGGGCCACGACCACGGCCGAGTGCAGCTTGTGGACCTTGCCGCGCAGTTGGATCAGCCGTTCGCGGGCGGCCTCCACCGTGTCGACCTTGTCGAACAGGGCGCCGTCCAGCTCCAGGGTCTGGTCCGAGCCGATCACCAGGCCGGGGCGCTTGGTGGAAACCTTGAACGCCTTCAGCTCGGCCAGGGCGTCGGCCACTTCGCGAGGCGAGGCGCCCTCGGCCAGCAGGCCCGCCTTGGCGGCGTCCTCGTCGACGCCCGAACCGACCGCCGTGAACGCGACGCCGGCGTTGCGCAGGATCGCCTGGCGAGCGGCGCTTTTGGACGCCAGGGTGATGGGGGGTGAACTCATCCCAGCACCTCGACCTGGCCGCGGCCGCCCGACAGCAGGTTGATGATCGCCGCCGCCGTCTCCTCGACCGATCGCCGGGTGACGTCGATGATCGGCCAGCCCTGTTTCTCGAACAGCCGACGCGCGGCGATGATTTCGGCCCGGACCGCATCGGTCTCGACATAGTCGCTCTCGCGGTTCTCCTTCAGCGACAGCAGGCGGTTGCGGCGGATCTGGATCAGCCGCTCGGGCGTGGTCATCAGGCCGACGATCAGGGTGTTCTTCAGGGTGAACAGCTCCTCGGGCGGCGGGCGGCCCGGCACCAGCGGCACATTGGCGGCCCGGACCCCGCGGTGGGCCAGATAGATGCAGGTCGGCGTCTTGGACGTGCGCGACACGCCCACCAGGATGACGTCGGCCTGGGTCAGATCCTGGCCGCCCTGGCCGTCGTCATGGGCGATGGCGTAGTCCAGGGCCTCGATGCGGTCGAAATAGTCGTTGTTCAGGGCGTGCTGGGCGCCGACCCGGGTGGAGATCCGCGCGCCCAGATAGCGCGACATGGCGCTGACCACCGGATCGAGGGCGGCGATGCACGGCATCTCCAGCCGCCGGCAGCCTTCCTCCAGGGCCGAGCGCAGGTTCGGGTCGATGATGGTGTGCATGACCACGCCCGGCGCGCCGGCGATTTCCTCCAGCGCCCGGTCCAGCTGGCGCGTGGAACGGACCAGCGCATAGATGTGTTCAATCGGCAGAATGTCGGTGAAACGGGCGCAAACGGCCCGCGCCATCGCGTTCAGGGTCTCGCCCGTCGAGTCCGACACCAGGTGAATATGGAAGTAGGTCGCGAAGCGCGGCGCGGTTCTTTCACCCTCGGGGGCGCCAGCTTCCTGTGGATCATCCGTTAACGGTTGCTTAACCACTGGCCTGGCCCCTGGGGATGAGCGGGGGTGAATCCCGGCTCGTTACGGTGCGTCGAACTGCCCCTGTGTTAAACGGTCGCGTTGATCGCGGACAATCCCCAGTCTCAGATCGTCACCACAGGCCGTGCACTTCCGATTCCCCCAGACCGGGGATGAGCAAACGCTCATGGTTACGGCGCCGTTAGCCATCTTAACGTTTCATTAGGAATTACGAAGCGCTAGCGGACTATCCCCATAGTTCACAGGCCCGTACCCACATGTGGGCCGAGCTGGGATGGATTTGCGATGGGCAGGGGGCATGGTGCGTCGCAACGGGGTTTTCCCCGTTAGGCACTTGCTCACCATCTCCTACAATTTTCCTTAAAATATTCTTAAAGAGAGAAGGAAGAAGGGAAGAAGGCCTCCGGGGCGATACGGGCTTGAGCCCACGGGCCTGAGGGGATTTAAGGCCTGACATGACCTCGCTCTCGAAATCCGCCGTCCAGCCCAAGCTCCTCTCCGTCCTGGAGGGCACGAGCGCCGAACGTCCGCCCGTGTGGTTCATGCGGCAGGCGGGACGTTACCTGCCGGAATATCGAGCCGTTCGCGCCACCGAGCCGACCTTCATCGATTTCTGCCTGAACCCGGAGAAGGCCGCCGAGGTGACCCTGCAGCCGATGCGGCGGTTCCCCTATGACGCGGCCATCGTGTTCGCCGACATCCTGCTGATCCCCCAGGCCCTGGGCCAGAAGGTCTGGTTCGAGGCGGGCGAGGGGCCCAAGCTGGGCGAACTGCCGTCGATCGAGTCGATGCGCGACCTGACGGGCCAGGCCGGCCAGGCGCTGGGCGCGGTGGGCGAGACCTTGAGCCGCGTGCGGTCGGCGCTGGAGCCCGAGCGGGCCCTGATCGGTTTCGCCGGCGCCCCCTGGACCGTGGCGACCTACATGATCGAAGGCGGCTCCAGCGACCGTTCCGGCGCCCGGACCTACGCCTACCAGAACGCTGAGACGCTGGACGCCCTGATCCAGGTGCTGATCGACGCCACCATCGACTACCTGGCCATGCAGGCGGCGTCGGGCGCCCAGGTGCTGAAGCTGTTCGAGAGCTGGGCCGAGGGCCTGTCCGAGCCGCTGTTCGACCGCCTGGTGACCAAGCCGCACACCGSCATCATCGAGGGCTTGCGGGCCAGGGGCGTGACGACGCCGATCATCGGCTTCCCGCGCGGCGCCGGGACCCTGGTCGAGGCCTACGCCAAGGTCACCCCGGTCCAGGGCGTGGCGCTGGAC